>CANTHI010000071.1 GCA_947653505.1 uncultured Eubacterium sp. | reverse complement strand
CAGACCTAAAAATGGATTTGGGGTTCCTTTAAAAAAATGGCTGAGGACAATATTGAAAAGACATATATTACGGTATGCAGAGCCGGATATTTTAAAAAGACAGGGCATTTTTGATGCAGATGGAGTGCGACAGCTGATATTAAATCAGGAAAAGTCAGATAAAATTATGTATAGTTCGCTGCTTTGGTCATTTTATTCGTTTCAATGCTGGTATCAATATTATATTGAAGACTTTTGGAATTAGATAGTGCCGCGGAGTTTCTCTTTTCCAATGATGCTTCTTATCTGGATGCATATAAAAAATTATGGAGCGGGTTGCTTTGCCAGAAAGAATCATTTTTGAAATCCGCCAAATATTTTGTTGAAAATGACAGATACTTATGTTATATTTATCTATAAGTTGTTAAAAATTAACAAATGTCATCTGAATAAGAAACAGAAAAACAATGGATTGGAGGAAACGCAATGAAAGATTCAAAAAAGATGACCTGGTATACACTGGCGTTTATTGCCTTTTCAGGTGTGTGGGGATTTGGAAATGTATTAAACGGTTTTGTGTACTTTAACGGCATTCAGGTAATTTTCAGCTGGGTTTTAATGTTCGCTCTTTATTTTGTACCGTATACGCTGATGGTCGGAGAGCTTGGCTCTGCTTTTAAGACATCGGGCGGCGGGGTCAGTTCCTGGATTCACAATACGATGGGGCCAAAGCTGGCGTATTATGCTGGATGGACCTACTGGGCGTGTCATATTACTTATATTGCAAGCAAGGGCAGCGGCGGTCTGAAAGCTCTTAGCTGGGCAGTGTTCCGCAATGCGGAAACGTATGATACGTTTCCGACTATCGGGGTACAGCTGGCAACGCTTGTAGTATTTTTGTTCTTCTGCTGGGTGGCGAGCCGCGGGCTGAATCCGCTGAAAAAGCTTGCGTCCATTGCAGGGACGAGTATGTTTGTGATGTCTATTTTGTATATTCTGCTGATGTTCGCAGCTCCGGTTATCAATCCGGATGGCGGGTATACGGCAATGGATTTTAGTATGAAAAATCTGGTGCCGCAGTTTAATGCGGGATATTTTACATCGCTATCGATTCTTGTATTTGCAGTGGGCGGGTGTGAGAAGATCTCCCCATATGTAAATAAGGTAAAGGATCCGGCAAAGGGATTCCCGAAAGGTATGATTGCGCTTGCGGTTATGGTAGTCACCTGTGCAATTCTTGGAACGGTCGCTATGGGAATGATGTTTGATCCGGCAGTCATCAACAGTAACGGGGAAGTGTTCAATTCCTATGTGTCCAATGGCGCTTACTGGGCATTCCAGAAGCTGGGGCAGTATTACGGTCTGGGGGATGTGCTGCTCGTTCTGTATGCGCTTTGCAATATGATTGGCCAGTTCGCGGTGCTGGTAGTCAGCATTGACGCACCGCTGCGGATGCTGCTCGACAATGAAGATGCAAAAGAGTTTGTTCCGTCCGCGATGCTTAAGAGAAATGAACATGGAGCTTATATAAACGGGATTAAACTGGTGATTGCATTATCAGGAAGTATTATTCTGATCCAGTCTTTTGTACCGGGAGCAGCGGCTGTGCTGGCGCAGCTGACAAAGCTTAATTCGGTATGTATGCCGCTGCGGTATTTATGGGTATTTGTGGCATATCTTGCGCTTCGCAGGGCATATGATACGATTCCGGCGGAATACCGGTTTGTAAAAAATCAGGCAGTCGCAAGATTTTTTGGGGCATGGTGCTTTGTGCTGACGGCAGCATGCTGTATTCTGGGGATGTATTCCACAGATATATTTACGATGGCTCTGAACATCATTACGCCAGTCGTACTGACAGCATTGGGAATGATTATGCCGTATCTTGCAAAAAGAGAACGTGCGGGAAGAAAATAGAGAAATAAATTAAGCAGGAGACGAAGCGATGTATAAAAAAACAGCTCAGGAAATGGCAGGATTTTTAAAGGAGTGTCCGACGGCTTTTCACGCGGTGTCACAGATCGGAAGCGTACTGGAACAAAACGGGTATGAAAGATTGTGGGAGCATGGGGTCTGGGCGTTAAGGCAGGATGGAAAATACTATGTCACGCGCAACGATTCGAGTGTGATTGCGTTTCAGATTGGAACGCAGCTTTCGGATTACAGCTTTCATATCACGGCGACGCACAGTGATTTCCCGACGTTTAAAATAAAAGAATACGCGGAGCTGGAGGTAAAGAGCAGATATTTACAGCTGAATACGGAAGGATATGGCGGGATGCTGTGTGCGACATGGTTTGACCGCCCGCTTTCTGTGGCGGGAAGGGTCATTGTAAAAGAAAAGGACCAGTTTCTTACAAAGCTTGTAAATATTGACCGTGATCTGGTTCTGATACCAAGTCTCACGATTCATATGAACCGCAAGGTCAATGACGGGTATGCATACAATAAACAGGTAGACATGCTACCGTTATTTGGCACGGGAGACTGTAACAAAGGGGATTTTAAAAAGCTGGTTGCCAAGGCGGCGGGTGTTTCGCCGCAGTCTGTATACGGGAGTGATCTGTATCTTTATAACAGACAGGAGCCATCTGTCTGGGGTGCACAGGAGGAATTTATATCCGCGCAGCATCTGGATGACCTGCAGTGTGCTTATGCGTCGCTGCAGGGATTTCTGGAGGGCAGGCAGGAAAAAAACGTCAATGTATATGTCTGATTTGACAACGAAGAGGTCGGCTCCGGTACAAAGCAGGGGGCAGGCTCTACCTTTTTATATGACGTATTAAGGCGGATCCATCTGGCATTGAATAAACCGGAAGAGGATTATTACCGGGCAGTGGCAGGCAGCTTTATGTTAAGCGCCGACAATGCCCATGCCGTGCATCCGAATCATCCGGAAAAAACAGATGCGGAAAACTGCGTCTATATGAATGAGGGCATCGTCGTAAAATCCCATGCGGGACAAAAGTATACGAGCGATGCGGTCAGTATTGCCCTGTTTCGGGATATTTGCGAAAGGGCAGGCGTTCCGGTGCAGTTTTTTGCAAACCGTTCGGATGAGACGGGCGGAAGCACGCTTGGTAATATTTCCTCCGGGAAAGTTTCTGTCAATGCGGTAGATATCGGCCTGCCGCAGCTTGCGATGCATTCGGCTTATGAGACGGCGGGGGTTATGGATACGTATTATATGATACAGGCTGTGAAGCAGTTTTATTCTATACATTTTCAGCAGGGAAACGGGCGGATGATGCTGATGGATTAAGGGGTTGTCTGATTTATATTCTGATCTGATGCTGAAATGTTGTATTCCGGCTGTCCGGACGTTCTGGCAGAAAAAATTGAAAGTGGATATTGTCGGGAATAATAAATAAGCCTGCCTTGTAATCCTGGCGGATCAGGCAGGCTTTGATCATATCTGGGAGGCCAGCCACTTTGTGGGCGGTTGCTCCTTTCATTGTCTATAATATACTATATATAAAATCAGTTTTCAAGACTGTTTTTCTCTTTTCTGGTATCGATTCGGGGCGATATTGAAAATTTGCTTCGCAAAATCGCCTCTACGCCTGAATCACATTCCTGACCCGTGAAAAGTAACGTGGCAGCCAGACCATCGCCTCCTTCCGGCGTCCGCATAGCCAATACATTAATAATTTCATCCCTCTTCCCGGGCAGTTCCCAATACCCCTCTTTTTTGTCTCCCCTTTCTACAGTTTCTTTTACCCCGCTTCTATGCTAAACTATATCTATCTTTTAAAACGGCAGATGAAAAAAGGAGAATACAGCAATAAGTCCAGACACAAGTCCGCTCTTTAACAGCGAGCTTTTTCCCATGCTTGCAAATGCCCTGCGAAATCCGGTCATGGCGCCCGGCCTGTCTGAAGAAGACAGCGTGTCTCCGCTTCATGACGGCCTGTTTGTGCGCAGCATCGAGGCTGACAGCCAGAGTATGCGGGTGGAAGGTGAGCTGACAGTCGTTACGCCGGCGCAGGCTCTGACGCTGCAGATGGATGTCTACGAGAATACAGCCGGAGGGAGAAAACTGCTGGTGCCGGGGAAACCATATTTTTCGTATGGAGGAGCGGCCGATGTGGAGGCATTTACGGAAGTTCCTGCGGAGACTGGTTATGGGAAAGATCTTCTGGTCGTTCTGACCGGAACGAAAAATGTGGGCAACGGGGTGGTCTCTTCGCAGACGTTTTATAAAGAATTTGAAATCGGTTCCTATGTAAAAGAGCAGCCGGTGCTGGATGAGATTCAGATCGACGATCCGGTTTCCCATAGGACGCCTCCTGCGGATCATATTTATATCTGCTACAACCGGCGTGTGCAGGCGAAGGAAAAGGAAGATTATTTTGTACCTGCGCATGGAGGGGAAGATTTTTATATTCCGCTTAAGGGCAGGGCGTATTTTAATGATATCAGCTGCCATTTTTTAAAGGCGCTGCCGCCGGAGCCGGTGTCTGGCGGTGCGGATGAAGGGAAGGAAGCATCCATCCTGCATATTTTTATGCGCGAAGGCCAGGGCGGGGAAGTATCCTGGCGGAATACGGCGGATGCTTTTTGCAATGCGTTTCGTCCGATTGAAGAAACGAAGGATGATGTGCCTGTGCGGACTGGATTTTCCTGGGATTTCGGGCAGCAGCCGTGGGTGACGCGCAGTCCGTTTTCCAAAAGCACGGCATTTGATATGGATTTTGATTTCCGGCTTGTCTACCAGCTGCGTTCCGGTGAGCTGCATACGATGGATATCAACAGTTATTCGGTACGCAGGTATGACGCAAAACAAATACCGTTTCTGCGTATTTACTGGGGCTGCCTGTATAAGGATACACGGATCACCATGTCAGACGGCAGTCTGGTCCCGGTCCAGGATATCCGGCCGGGGATGCTGGTAAAAAGCAGACAGAAAAATCTGCGTGTGAAAAATGTCGTGGAAGGAAGGGAGCCGATGGGCGTACTGCTGATCCGGACAGCGTCAAAAGAAGTGTACGCTTCTTCCGGTCATCCGTTTCTGACAGACCACGGGATTCTGACGGCGCAGGAGCTGTGCGAATGTCCGGATGCCGCGATCTGTACAGATGACGGGCAGGCGGAGGCTGTGGAGGAGATTACCCGCTACATATTTGAAGACGACCGTGTCTACAACCTGATTCTGGAGTCTGAAGACCAGCAGCCGCTGCCGTGGCAGGAACATATTTTTTTCGCAAACGGACTGATGACCGGAGATAATGAGATGATGAAAGCTGCGGCTGCAAACCGGATGGAAAAGCTGCGGCTGCAATATGGGATCAGTGAAGCATGGCGCACAGATGTGGAATCAGCCAGAACCTATTTTAAAATCTGCAACGAAGGGGACATACTATGGAACACACAGATGTAATGCAAAATCCGGAGCAGATGGCTGAGCTGGCGCCTTATATTACCTCTGTAGAATGCTCTGAGGAGGCGGGTTCTGATGATGGTAAGATGAACTATCATATTGCCTTTGAGACAAAAGACACACAGACAAGCGCGATGCAGTTTACACTGGGGATGGATGATAACGGTGAGATTTATGAATTTCCCCTTTCGCATGGACAGATGGAGGGTAATTTTACATATCAGACAGACAGCACCCACAGCTGTTATCTGTATGTACGTCCTTCCAGCCAGAAAGATACGAGGTCCGAAGCAGTAAAAGCGTTTCCAGCGTCGGAATTTCAGATCCTGCGTTTTGGATTTGAAGAAGATACCCGCATGACTGTCGGTTATCAGTGCCAGAATGCCGTGCCGGAACAGGTGATCGTTACGCTGCAGGGAAAGCAGGCATCTGGCGCGAAGGTGACAAGAAATGTCTGCCTTACCCCGTTTGTCCGTTCGTTTGATTTAAAAGACTGCGGCATGGAGCAGTTTTCCAGTCTGGGTGTTTCGGTACGCGCAGTCTATACCGACTGTGACGCGTGTGTGACGTTTTATGCGGCCAGGACGTGTACGATACGGACCGCGACGCCCGTGATGGAATGGCTTGCCATCAGCAGTATGGAACCGTTTGCGCTGGAAGCTGTTTTTTCGGATACCGTGTATGAGAATGCGGATCTCTATGCCGGCTTTTACCGGAATGGCAGGCTCGTATATCAGACGGATGCCGCTGCCTTGCAAAATGGAAACGTCTATACGTTTGCCGTTGCTGACGGGCATATCTGTATGGATTCTTTTCTGGATTATGATGTCCGGTTTTTGGCGGGAAAGGACGGTGTGTTTACTGCGCCTGGCAGTGCGTACCGTCTGCTTTGGGAGATTCCGGATATCCGGCATTTTGAATTTGTCAGGGCAGATGTGCCGGAGAAGCCTAAGGTTCTGCTGCGGATTGCCGGAAGCGGCAGCTATCCGCACCGATACGAACAAAAGGGTACGGGACAGACGTATTCCGCGTCCGGATGTGAAAACGGTATGGAGACGCTTTGTCTGGATTGTGACAATATGACGGAAATAAGCCTGCGGTTTACGGCAGGAGCCGTATCCGGCGCGTACAGCAACAGCGTGGTGCTGAAAAAAGAGCAGTTTTATATTTTTCAGGCGGATGGAAATACGCCTGCCATCTGCCTGTCGGATACGCCATACATCGCGATGGACAAAGAAATCCGTGTCCGGCTGGATCTTGCGGATGCCAGTGAAATATCCGGCACGGAATCCGCGTTTCAGATTTTATGTGAAACACAGACTTTCTGGCTGGTGCTTGCGGCTTCTGTGTGGGATTTTTCCGCGGAAAACAGGGCAAAGCTTAGGGCGGATTATCACAGCTTTCTGATTCAGATGGAAGAACACGCGTACACTGCCCCGCAGATCCGGCTGGTACGGGAGCTGATCGCGGATCATCTGCCCATGACTTTTGCGGAAACAGTTTTTTACCGTCTGCATTTTGATACGGATTATGAAGACGCAAAATGTACGCAGGAGCTGTATGCGGGACTGATCGTAAAAGTCAGCCACAGCATGATCCAGTATACGCAGGACAGCCGTCTTTCTCCATATCTGAACAGCTGTGTGGCTTCTGCGGAGGAAATGTTTTGCGTGACGCAGCGGGATTCGGCGCTTTGTCTGGACCCGTTTACAGGAAATCTGGGAGAGGGCGCGTTTGTCGATCTGATGCCGCAGCCGGTCAGGACTGGCGGCAGGCTGGAGACGGTGGGCGGAGCGGCTGTCATCGATTTGCAAAGCAGCGAACTGGAGCGGCCGTATGCCCTGCTGGCATACCATTCGAAGTTTCCGGCGGCTGGTCAGATGATTACGCCGGTTATGGCGAGGAATACGGCGCTGCTGGCTTCGCCATCTTATAAGGATCTGCGCACCGGGGTACCGTATTTTTTCAGTACAAACGCGACCGACTGTCAGGAAGCGGAGATCAGGGGCGCCTATCTGACCGGACGGGTGCATATGACGCCTTATGTCAGCGTATTTGTAAACGGACAATCCTGTACGGTGCCGTATTTTACGACAGTTAGCGATCTGCGGGCCAGATTCGGCCTGCATGAAGATACATTTACATTCTGCCGGAAAGGCTTAAAGGCGGATGGCAGGTTATCGGAGCTTTGCAGTCTGCCGCTGTGCAGCGGCGACCGGCTCTGTGAAGGCGGTGGTCTTTTATGAGCCGTTTTTTCCCATCTGAAATCCCGGATCTGTATGTACATGAACAGTTTCCGGACCGGATTTTTTTATACAAAAAAACAGAAAATAAAAAAACAGCTTTCGCACAGGAGGAAACGGTATCTTTAAAAGAGCTTTTAAAGAGCGGGATATTTTATCTGTTTTTCTGCGGGGAAGACAGTACGGAGCTGATTGGCACGCTGCTGCGCAGAGTGCCGCCGTGGCCGGACAGCCAGATTCTGTTTGTAAAAGAACGGCAGATATACCGCAGGATACGTCTGATGCGCATTCATGAGAATCTGCTGCGTCTGTCAGGTACGGTGAGCTTTGACATGGAAAATTACGGACTGGAGCTAAACGGCGGCACGATGCGGCTGCTGACGGGGCAGGATGGGGATGTTCTGGATTTTGAGGCAGGATATACGTTTTTGTTAAGGGGAGGTATTTTTTACTGCGGCAGGGGGCTGCGGCTTGCGATGGACGCTTTTGCCGGATGCTTTCAATTTTGTCTGGAAGGACTGACTACGCTTAAGGAGCTGGGTGTTCTGATTTCTTTTACGAAAGAAATACCGGTGGTGCCGGATGTGATTTCCCGCGGCACGTATATCAGCGCTGTCATGCAGACAGGCGTGCAGCCGCTGGAGCCGGTAAGTACGCCTTTTCACGTATCTGCCAGCATCGATGTGCTGCAGCCGGAGGATGCTGCCCGGTCTTTTCTGACGCTGCCTGCCGGAAAGTACCGGACCGGATTCGCGGTGGCTCTGGCGGATAACCTCCTGCTGGAAGCAGAATCCGGTACGGCTGCCAGGCTTGTATTTTCCAGGGAACGGATGTATCGCAACAGCGGCGTATGCCGGTACCGGCTCTCTCCGTGCGGGAAGTTCCGGATTGTCAGTGAAGACGGTGAGTTACTGACTGGAAGCAGCGGACTGGAATATATCCGATTTGCCAGACATGCGTCTTTTTCTTTTCATTGCGGATGCGCGGCACATTTTCTGCCGGACCGCAGGGAAGCGGATGACTCCGGCCTGACGTCCTATATCGCGGCCGGAGGCGTGTATTATGCGCAGGGGCAGGAGGCCGCATTTTTTACCCGTTCGCACGGCATCGAATATGACCTGCTGGAGATTCCGTATGGTTCGCTTACCGACAGCCTTCCATTTCCGGCGCTGCCGCTTGCGGGCAGTCCGGCAGAGTATCTGGAGCAGATGGAGACGACGGCTGTACAGCCTTTGCGTACAGAAGTGCTGGCGGCGGCCAGTATGGAGATGCGGATGCAGGCAGTACTAAGACGCGCCCTGAATGACAATGGAACGGTTATTTTTTATGAGCCTGGCAGCAGTCAGATCAGCCGGCTGGAGCTGGGGGATAAGTTCCGCTTTGCCAGCGTGCGGGGAAGCCTGAAAAAGGCGCTGCTTTGCGCGCGGCCTTTTCTGGTCGTGGCAGACGTCAGCGCATTTTTACAGGAAGCGGATTATATTCCTGAAGCGTCTCCGTTTGTTATCGATGGCTGGCAGTTTGACTGTTCCCCGCAAAAATGGAGTCCGGACACGCTGCTTGTCATAAAATATACCGCGGACAGATCCATTGCGGAATTTGCCGCTTTGCCGGGCGAATGGAGCTATCCGCAGACGGATGAAAAACGGAAAAAAGCAGCCGCTGTCCTGCAGCGTACGCTGGATGGCATGACCGGGGAGTTAAAGGAGCTGGCGCAGGACAGGCAATGGTGTGGCGCCGTATTGTTCGGACTTCCGGTTGAATCCGGATCCCTTCCGGCAGAGATCCGCTTTTTAACAAACGTAGGAAAGCCGCCGGATCTGACCTGGCAGTATCTCACCTTTGACCAGCGGACGGTGAATGCGGACGGTGAGATTCTGCCCGCGAAAATATCCGGACGGATTCATTATGAAAATCATTTTTATGGAGCGCCGGACCGGCAGTATGATTTTTATTACCAGCTGAACGGGCTTTCTGTACAGTTTCGAAATTCCACACTGCAGGATATGACGTGTGAGATGTCCGTCGCTCTTTTTTATCTGCTTGGTTCTCCGCTGGAAGCGGCAGATTCGGATACGGGAAATTTTATTCCGATTAGAGGATGGCGGAACAAAGAGGCGGATGACACTGGCGTGTCCAGATTTTGTTTTGAGCTGAAAGAATCCCGCACGTATTTTTTTTCCAGCTCTGCCGTTGAACGGATGGAGATACATGGAGCAAAGCTGCTTGCGGCGCAGGATGCGGGCCGCGTGGCGTTTTACTTTTCCGGCGGGCTGTTTTTCCATATGTATGAGAGCGATCTGTTCAGCTATGGAGAGGATGCGGACGGCAGCCAGTATCCGCTGCTGTTTTCCGATCTGGAGATACTGGCCGGAGGAGATGCTTATACAGGGAGTATGGATCATCTGAAATTTTCTGCTCCGGATCCTGACCGTGTACGCAGAAATTCTCTGGGCAGAAGCTTTCCGCCTGAGATAGAAAAGCTGGGATCTTACAGCGGCCAGACGCCGGAGCAGTCCGGCTATGAAGGGATAGACGCAGAAGGGATCAGACAAAAAGAGCTGGGGAGGGACTGGAGCGGGCTGCACATGGCGATCCATCTGGGCGGGCTGGGTGCGCTGGCAGGGACTTCTGACTTAAAACTGCATCTTTTGCTGGCATGGTCTGCTTCGGATATCCGCAGGGCGTATGACGGCAGCATATCTACAGAGCTGCCCGGATTATATGTGGGCCTGAAAATCGGCGATCTGCCAGGCACTTCGATGACGCTACCCATACAGGGGATTATGTCGATGGGTGTAGAAGCCGTCGCGCTAAAAAAGCAGGTCCCCGCGCCGGAAGATGCGCAGACGGAATATTATTTTCTGTTTCAGGACTTTGTATTAAAGCTGTTTCAGCTGCAGTTTCCGTATGGAAGCAGCAGGATCTATGTATTTGGCAGTCCGGATGGCGACGCTGGACAAAAACAGCTGGCATTTTACGGCGCTTACGAAAGGGAGTGATGGTCTGGATATCTTATCAAGATCTTATTGTGTCAGGCAGGGAACGGCGAATCTGCTGACCGTGCGGTTTAGTAATGAAGAATGCGCGCATATTCTGATTGACTGTGGAGCGTTTGACCAGAATCAATATTATCTGCAGGCGGTCGATCAGATCGTGGCTGCAACCGGCGGCATTTTTTCAGATATTATCATTTCACATACAGATGAAGATCATATTTCCGGTATTTTAAAAATGGCGCAGTCCGGGCAGCTAAAGCGGGCGGATCATGTATACATTGGCGGCATACCGATGAACGCAAATATATCTGACTGGACTGTGCAAAGCCGTTTTAGCAGGAAAATGAGGCTTTTACTCGAAACGCTGATAAAAAAAAAAATCTGCTTAGAGCAAGAAAAAACTTGCCTGTATGGCGGACAATTATCGGTTGACTCTCATGATATTGC
>CANTHI010000070.1 GCA_947653505.1 uncultured Eubacterium sp. | reverse complement strand
ATTCACGCGCAATCAGTTCACAGATTTCTTCATACGTTTCTGTATAGTTGCTGCATTTGATACTGGCAAAGCTCAGGGAAATCACAGGATACGTTCCCTGCAGCTTCCGGTACTTTTCTTCCTGCCAGATCCGCAGATGCTCAAACAGATCACTCCTGCCAGCCCTCCTGACGGAAAAAAAATCGGCCAGCATGTTGATCGTCAGTGTCTTTCCAAATCTTCGTGGACGCGCAATCAGCGTTACGGGATCCCCGTTTTCCCACCAGTCTTTGATAAAGTCAGATTTATCTACAAAAAAATAATGATTTTCCATCATTCTGGCAAAATCCTGTTCGCCAATCGCTATTGTCCGTGCCATCCACCCTTCTCCTTATAAATCTTCCCATTTTCCACACGGAATATAAAATCGCACTCTTCAATCGTAGTCAGCCTGTGCGCGATAATAACAAGCGTTTTTTGCCCATGCAGGCTGTTGATGGACTCCATAATCGCAGCTTCCGTCCCGTTATCAAGCGCGGAGGTAGCCTCGTCAAAAATAACAAGCTCCGGATCGGTATACAGTGCACGCGCAATCCCGATCCTCTGACGCTGGCCGCCGGAAAGACGCACGCCCCGCTCGCCGATTTTCGTCTCCAGCCCCTGCGGCAGACTCTGGATAAATTCTTTCAGCTGCGCTTCCTCCACCGCCTTCCATACCTTTGCTTCATCGATGCTGTCCCTGCGCTGGCCAAATGCGATGTTTGCGCGGATGGTATCGTCCAGCATATAGATCGTCTGCGGAATATAACTAAGATGCGACAGCCAGCCGTAATAATCCTCGTGAATATCCATGCCGTCTGTAAATACACCGCCGGACTGCGGTTTTAGCAGACCAAGCAGCAGATCGACAGCCGTTGTCTTTCCGGAGCCGGAAGCGCCGATAATGCCCACGGAGCTGCCTGCCGGTATGACCATATCCGCGTCGTCCAGCACTTTTTTTTCTGCGTTTGGATAGGCAAACTGAATGTGTGACAGCTCAAACTGCTTTTTATAAGTCTGCTGTCTGCCGTTTTTCCTGGCTGTTTCCCGTTTTTCCTGTTCCAGCTGCTGTTCCTGTATGGTCTGCTGCTCAAATTCCTTTGCCGCATGCAGATTTCTGATCAGGTTGTCTAACATCGGCTCCTGAAAGGCTGCCGCGTTCACCGCGCCGCTGATGCGGGTCGTACTCGGAAGCAGTCTGACCGCCGCAAAGGCAAAGGCCGTCAGCTGCGGCAGCAGCCCGTCGATGCTCTGGCCCATCGCCAGCAGCACCATAATCACGCCGAGTACCGCCGATATGCTGACTGCTTCGATTAAAAGACGCGGCAGCATCGTGACGACGCTGTTGATCTTTTCCGCATCGATTGCTTTTTTTCCATATACCGCGTATTCTTCGATAAAATATTCTTCCTTATGGCTGACTTTGACATCCTTAATCCCGTTGAGCGACTGCAGCAGCCATTTATTTGACAACGACGTATTTTTCATAAATCTCTGGCTCGCCCTGCGCAGCACCGGTTTGACGGCTTTAAAAATCAGCAGCATAATCAGGCCAAGCACAAGGCCGATTAACGCTGCCATCTTCGGATCTATGACAAAGATAATGATGATCAGCGCCGCGCTAACAACGATTTCCGTAAAAAAGTTTAATACGGTCGTCAGCAGATTGAACGCATTTACCACATCCGTATTAATAATCCGCATGATCTCAGCCGTTGTCGCGTTCAGATAAAACTCATACGGACGGTACATGTACACTTCCAGCAGCTGTCTCTGCACGAGAAAACGGTTGTTGCAGACAAAACGGTACTGAAGGTAATATTCCATAAACAAAAACGCGTTTTTTACAATATAAATAAAAATCAGCGCGCCAAGAATAAGAAGCATCGCCTGATTGTACGTCTGAATCTGAAAGATCTCACAAACTGCCTGCATATACCACTTGTCCATAAAATTTTTATCCATAACGGCTGTCATCAGCGGAAATACCAAAGAAACCCCGACCATTTCCAGCATTGCCCCGATCACCATCAGAACCGCAAGAATAATAACCCGCACCTTCTGCTCATGGGTCATGATGCCTGCAAATTTCTTTACGATACGAATCATATTACTTCTCCTTATATAAGCTCCTGAATCTGGCTCCTGAATCTGATACGCCGGTACTCAGGCTCCTGAATCTGGCTCCTGAATCTGATACGTCGGTACAATGCGCTGCACATACGCACGGATATCCTCTGGCTCCTCCACGACATAATCCCGCAGTTCTGCAAGCCGCTGCAGAAACTCCTCTTCATCAAACTGTATCGGCTTGCCGATATGAATCAGGCGGTTGGCAGTCTCCTGCATGCCTTCTTCTTCCATCAGCATCTCTTCATACAGCTTTTCCCCTGGACGCAGGCCGGAAAACACGATCCGGATATCTTCCCCCGGCTTATGTCCGGATAGCAGGATCAGGTTTTTAGCCAGATCCAGAATCCGGACCGGCTCCCCCATATCCAGCACGAAAATCTCGCCGCCCTTCGCGTAAGCGCCTGCCTGCAGGACGAGAGAGACTGCCTCGGGAATCGTCATAAAATACCGGATAATGTCCGGATGCGTCACGGTTACAGGACCACCGGCCGCGATCTGCTTTTGAAACAATGGGATTACGCTGCCGTTGCTGCCTATGACATTTCCAAAACGTACCGCCACGTACTCCGTATTGGAACGGTTATTATACGTCTGTATGATCATCTCACAGATGCGTTTGGTCGCCCCCATAATATTGGTCGGATTCACGGCTTTGTCCGTAGAGATCATTACAAACCTGCGGGCATGGTATTTGTCAGCGGCCTGCACTACCTTCCAGGTTCCAAGAACGTTATTTTTTACCGCTTCATTCGGACTGTCCTCCATCAGCGGCACATGCTTGTGCGCAGCCGCGTGATAGACGATCTGCGGCTGGTAAACGGCAAAAATCTCATCCATCCGTCTGGTATTGCGCACAGACGCGATCAGTGTGACCAGATTCAGATTTGGGAACCGCTGCTTTAATTCCTGCTGGATATCGTAGGCAGAGTTTTCATAAATATCCACGATGACCAGCTGCTTTGGATTGTGCGACGCAATCTGGCGGCACAGCTCACTGCCGATGGAACCGCCACCACCTGTCACCATAATAACCTGTCCGGATACGTATCCCATAATCGAGTCCAGATCCACCTCCACCGGGTCCCTGCCGAGCAGATCATTCACATCCACGTCCTTGAGCTTTGTCACGCTGACATCCCCGTTGACCAGCTGGTACATTCCCGGCAGACGCTTTAACTCGCAGCCGGTCTCCTTGCAGATTTCTACCAGCTCTTTCATTTTTTTCGGAGACGCAGACGGTATGGCGATCATAATCTCCTGAACATGCAGGATATCCACCAGCTCCGGAATCATCTGCCGGTCGCCGTATACTTTAATGCCATGAATATAGCTGCCCTTTTTCATCAGGTCGTCGTCGACTGCGCCCACGATATTCATATTAATATATTTACTGTCCACAATTTCCTTGATCAGCAGATTTCCGGCACTTCCCGCGCCCACGATCAGCACATTTTTCCGCTCCGTCTTCTGTCCGGTCATCTTTGCACGGACCATACGCAGCGTCCGGTAAAAATACCGTCCAAAAATCGTAAACAGCATCAGAAACAGGCCGTAAAACACATAAAAGCTGCGCGGCATCGGATACGTATTGCCAGGATGCAGCACATGCACATAAACAAGAAGTATCACATCGTCCACAAAACAGGCGCTGCAGATATACATAAGCTCCGTAGAGCCGGCATAAGTCCACAGGCTTGCGTACAGCCTGAACAGCGTAAAGCAGACAAGTGTAATAAACGATGCAATCCACATAATGCTTACACACATATTCAGATAGTCCCGCGGTATCCAGTCCAGGTGAAAGTCAAATCTTGCCATCAGCGCCAGCAGGCATGACAGCACTACCACACAGATATCATAACATACAAGAAAAAACCTGCGGATCCACAATTCCATGTTTTTCATTTGTTCCACTCCTACTAAGGAACTGCCTGCAGTTCCTTATTTCCATACAGCTCCTAAGAAACTGTCAGTCACCACCGGCTTCTTTTACGGAATGAGCCGGATGTTATTTTTTCTGACGCTCCGTCACAAAAATACTCTGTTCCAGATTGTGCAGCCGGTAATTTCCTTTTGGATATTCACTCAGTGACATGTCATAGCTAAAGTTCCCGAACGCCTTATCCGCCAGAGCCCCGGCACGTCCCGGCAGCGCAGACATCAGACGCACACATGGCGCAGGCATTTGAACCAGCCGGATCTTTTTTCCATGTGCCTTTGCAATCAGCGCAACCATACCGGATGTATCCGCATAGGCGGCATCCTGCGGAAAAAATATGCCCCGCTCTTCCTGCTCAATCATAAGCCGCACAAATTCACACAGATGGTCAATATGCAGCACGGAACGTTCATTGCTGATCTTTGGAAATACCGGCAGCGCCGCCGCCAGCTTTGCCAGCACCGGATAATTTCCCTTACTGCCTCTGCCATAGATCATCGGCGGACGCAGCACACATACTTTAAATTCCGGTGTCTCCAGCTGCCGCACACCACGGTCCCCCTGCCATTTACTGTTGCCATAAAAGTTTGCCGGCTGAGGCCTGGTCATCGCCGTAATCCGCCGGCGGCCCTCAAATGGCGGTGCGCTCTCTCCATAGATAATCATGCTGCTCATATAAATAAACTGCTTTACACCGGCTGCTCCTGCCACTTTTGCCGTCTCCACCGCAAGGTCACGGTTTATTGTATAGTATAGCTGTTTTTGCTCATTTGATACTTTTCCGGTATCTGCATGTGCAATCCCCGCCACATGAAACACCACGTCATACACTGAAAAATCATGGGATTTCCACTGATCCCCATGCAGATCCAGCTCTTTTATCTCATAGTGTCCGCCAAATGCAGACAGCCACTGTCTGACTGCCGTTCCGATATAGCTGCCCGCGCCGGTAATCAGTATTTTTTTTGGTTGTGCGGACAGATGCTGCTGTTCTTTCCTGTATATCCGCGCAGCTAAATCCGTACCAGCCGCAATTGCAGCTTTTTTACTGCCTTTTTGTTGTTTTACCGTTTTCTGCTTCTGCATCGTTCCGGTACCGCCTTCCACAACACCTTTATGTCCGGCAACCGCAAAAATAGTCCCCAGCAGACAGCGGATATCCATCCACAGCCCGAATTTTTGGACATATTCCCCGTCCAGCGCTGCCTTGACCGGAATCTCCAGCTCATCCCTGCCGTTGATCTGTGCCCATCCGGTCAGTCCCGGCACGACGTCATTGGCGCCATACCGGTCGCGTTCTGCCACCAGATCATACTGGTTCCACAACGCCGGCCGCGGACCGACAATGCTCATGTCCCCGCGCAGAATATTAAAAAGCTGCGGCAGCTCGTCCAGACTGTATTTGCGCAGAAATGCCCCTGTCTTTGTCACCATCGCATCCGGATTCTGCAGCAAATGCGTCGGCATGTCTTTCGGCGTATCCGCATACATCGTCCGGAATTTGTAGATCTCAAAATGACTCTTATGTATCCCGACGCGGGTCTGCCGGAAAATAACCGGTCCTTTGGAATCCAGCCTGATCGCAATGCTGATGCCGAAAAGAACCGGCGACAAAACGATCAGGGCAAGACCGGACAACAGAATATCTGCAGCCCGCTTACATTTTGCATAGCTTCCCTGCGTGCCATCCTGTCTGCTTCTGATTTTATCCGGCTGAGGCCGAAAAGGTCCTGCATCCGGTTTCTTCTTATTTTTATTCTTATTCTTAATCTTATTTTTATGGTCGTTTCTCATCGATAACCTCCAACTCAGAATTGCTTTTACTATTCTATCATATTACACAGCAGATGCAACTATGAATCTTAGAATCGTTATGATTTCTGATTAAAACTGCTTTAACGCTTCCATCATCGCCGGCCTGTTTTTATACCGCTTTCTCCAGTCCGTCACAAGCTGCGCAACCGCTGCCTGTCCGCCTTTCATCTGAAGCATCCGTTCAAGATGGGCTGCCCATTCCTGATAATGTCTGCGGTCCGCGGCGCGCTGTACCATCTGTGACAGCTCCGTCGTATATTTTTCCAGAAGCTGCTCCGGATACAGGTCCTTAAGGACTGCCTGGTACTGCTGCACTTCATACAGGCCCCTGGCAGACAGCACATGCGCCAGCAGACGGTCATACAGCTCTTCTTCCTGATACAGGCGTTCCACATGCGCATGCTCTGGCAGCGCCTGAAACAGCTCTTCCCGCACATCCTGCCATTCTTTTTCCGTATACAGCTGCCTGAGCTCCCGAAAGTCATTCAGATTTCCCGCATCGTCTTTCGTTTCGAGCTGCCACAGCTGCTTTTTGTACGCCTCCTGCCGGCCGCTCATCCGGTAGACTTCCTTGAGCCGTTTACTAAACTGCCGGACCAGCCCGGGCATACCCGCATCCATCTGCAGACTTTCCTGTAGCGTCCTTTCCGCTTCCCGGTTATCTTTCCGCGCAATACAGGCTTCGGCATAATATTTCCTGATATCTGCATATTCCCAGTGCCTGCGGCAGTAATCCGCAGTCTGCGCAAAATCGCTGCCGGCCTCTTCCATCAGACTGATATGCCGCAGCGCCCATTTCTGTACGTGATAACGGGCATTCCAGCTGTCCGCGCTCTCTTTGCCCTGTTCCGCCTGTTTTTCTGTAAAAGCCAGCTTTTCTTCCAGATATTCGCGCTCTCCAAACGCTTCCATAAAAAACTGCTCCAGATATTCTTCCATATAATCCATACGTTTTGCATGGACGCCATCCAGCTGACTGATCACCCACGCATACATCTGCCGCTTTTGCAGACGGTCTGCCCGCCTTGCGGTCTCCTTCCAGATTCTGACACATTCTGCCGCCACGATTCCTTTTTCGTCATCCGCTTCTCCCATGCTCACAGCTCCGGTTCCGGTAAAAATATCGCAGACCAGCGCAAAAGCCTGTGCCAGATGTCCAGCCTCCAGCATCATAAAGACATCCTCCGCCAGAAAATCCCGTATCCTTCCAGCCACTTCCCGGGCTTCCCGCTCCGGAATCTGGTTCCCGTTTTCCATATATCTGCCAAACAGCTCATGCATCTGCTCCCTGCAGGCCTCCATCTGCGCATCCGGCAGACCACGGCCGGCATATATTTTAAATCTGGAATAAAGTTTTTCATCTTTTTGCAGGATACTGGCAAGAAAACTGCGTACATCCGTTTCCAGTGCCTGACTGACCGTAATCTGGACTTCAGTCTGTCTGTATACGCTCCGGTAAAGCTGCGTACGAATCTCTTCAAACCGCTCTTTGGACACACACTCCCCCGAAGTCATAATTTTCAGTGGCAGCGCCCGCTTTCCTTTGGAAACCGGAGGCTGGATATACGCATATTCATTCAGGCAGAATCCATTCCTTATATAAAACGCAATCCTGCGGTTCGCAAAAGGAATCACCGCCGCATCCGGCTGGGGAGGTTCTACTTCCAGACAGACGGGGTGGCGGAATCTCTCAAGAACCTCCTGTAAGATTCTGGAGCCGAGCCCCTGTCCCCGCATGGACGGCTCTGACGCAAAATGCTCGATATAGGTAAAATCCGCAAACTGCCAGACTGACAAAAAGGCACAGATCCCTGCACCGTCAGCCTTGCGGTCTGTCTGACACTGACGCACGACATAAATATCATATGCCTTCTCCTGCAGCAGCTGCTTTTGCTCCTCATAATTTCTGTATTCATCAGCCGGAAAGCTGCGCTCCATAATAGAAAATACCTGATCAAATTCAAAAGGCTGCATCTCCTGCAGCAGATATTCAGACATCATCTGCTCCTTTCCCCTCATTTACTGAATTTTCCAGTTTCTTATGTTTTGATTTATTTTTTAATGTATTTTTATTGTATCACGATTTATAATATCGTGATTTATGATATAAGAAACCGTCTGTATTTCTCCCTGTCTGCCTTGTGACACCTGACACTGAGCCATGTCCCGTTTTCTTTATAGGCACTCTCCATCACCTGCGCCTGTTCCATCAGATACGACGTAATCTCTCCATCCGCATAAGGAATCAGAAATTCCGCGTTTACATAATCTTTATACACCCGTTCCAGTATCATCTGCACAAGCAGCTCTAAGGAAGCCTCCTGCTTTGCACAGAGAAATACTTTGTCTTCTCCGGCTCTTTTTGGATATTCTACGGTCTGCCCGCACCGGTCCGCCTGATTGTATACCGTAATCATTGGCAGATCCGCCGCATGAAGCTCCGCCAGTATTTCCTGTGTTGTAAGCATCTGTGATTTGTAATGCGGATCCGAGACATCTACAACCTGCAGCAATAAATCGGCATTCTGTACTTCTTCCAGTGTCGCGCGGAAAGCCCTGACCAGACCATGCGGCAGCTTATGAATAAATCCTACGGTATCTGAAAGTAAAAAGTCCTGATTGTTCCCCGTACGAATCTGCCTGACCGTCGTATCCAGCGTGGCAAACAGCATATCCTTTTCCAGCACCTTCTTTTCATCATCCTTTACATACCGGTCCACCAGCGCATTCATAATCGTCGATTTGCCCGCATTGGTATATCCTACCATCGCAACAAGCGGTATTCTGGCAGACTGGCGCTTGTGGCGCTGCACCTCCCGTTCCGCGGATACTTCTGCCAGCTCCCGGTTCAGCTGCGCGATTCTTTTTTCAATCCGTCTGCGGTCCAGCTCCAGCTTCTTTTCACCCGCTCCTTTATTACTCATGCTGCCGCTGGCGCCACCCTGTCTGGTCAGCGCTTCGTGCATGCCTGTCAGTCTCGGCAGCAGATATTTCAGCCTTGCGGATTCCACCTGCAGCTTTGCCTCCCTCGTTCTGGCACGGACCGCAAAAATATCCAGAATCAGCGCGGTGCGGTCCAGAACCGGCAGTTCCAGCTCTTTCTGCAGATTATTCAGCTGCGAAGGCGTAAGCGCATCATCAAACACAACGACATCCGCCGATACCGCCACTGCCGTTTCCTTTACCTCCTGCACCTTACCCGTGCCAAGATAAAATGCCTTGTTTTTATGGTCCAGATTTTGCGTCACTACTGCTGCCGGCTCCATGTAACAGGCCTTTACCAGACTTTTCAGCTCTTCTATGGAACGGGCAAACTCCTGCGTGTCATCATCCAGACAGACTCCGGCAAGCAGGGCGCGCTCATATTGCCGGTTTCCGGATTCTATGTTTTCAGGTTCCATTTTTTCATATTCTACTTTTTCATATCCCATGTATTCTATCCGGTTCTATTCCTTTCTTTTATTTTTTCTTCTTAATTTTGTACTCCCATACCCGTACGGATCAAAAACTCTTTATTTCCATCCCCCGCATCCGGTCAGCGGTTTCCCCAGTCTTCTGCCGGCACAACCACACTCCCAAGCACCCGTTCCACAAATCTGCGTTTCTCTTTGCCATCCAGACCGCCGCCTGCCAGTACAATCCGGTGCGCCAGCACCGGAACGGCCAGTGCTTTGACGTCCTCCGGCACGACATAATCCCTGCCCTGTATGAGCGCATACGCCTGCGATGCCCGCAAAAGCGCCAGCGTTCCACGGGGACTTGTACCCATCAGTACTTTTGTAAAATCCCGCGTTGCCTGTACAATCGCTGTCATATATTCCATCAAGGTCCTGTGAACATACACTTCCCTGCACAGATGCTGCAGCGTCAGCAACTCCTCTGGCTGCATCACCGGCGAAATCTCCTCCAGCGGGCTGCGCCGGATAAACCGCTCCAGTATCTGCAGCTCTTCTCCCGCATCCGGCAGGCCCATATCAAGATGCATCAGAAAACGGTCCAGCTGCGCTTCCGGCAGCGGAAACGTCCCCGTGGTTTCGACCGGATTCTGCGTCGCAATGACAAAAAACGGGTTTCCGACCGGACGCGTCTGCCCGTCAATCGTTACCTGTCTTTCTTCCATACATTCCAAAAGACTGGACTGCGTACGCGGCGTCGCACGGTTAATCTCGTCCCCGAGTACAATATTTGCAAATACCGGTCCTTTGCGAAAGACAAACTCCCCCTGTTTCTGATTAAAATAATTCAGCCCGGTCACATCCGACGGCAGTAAATCCGGCGTAAACTGGATTCTGGCAAACTCCGCCTGCACAGATCTCGCAAGCGTTTTGGCAAGCAGCGTCTTTCCCGTCCCCGGCACATCCTCCAGCAGCACATGACCACCCGCAACCAGCGCCGTCAGCACAAAGTCTGTCACCTGCCGCTTTCCTACGATAACCTTTTGAATATTTGCCCTGACATCCTGTATTTTCTCCTGATCCCGCATTTTTACACTTCCTTTTTTATTCACTGCCTGCCCAGCCACAGCCCATGCAGACAGAAACTGATCCTGTTGCAGATTATAGCACATTCGTCTGGAGGATGGCAATATGAAAGCGGTATTCCGCCTGCTGAATCGTAGCTGCCGTAACAGTTCAGGCAGGTCTTTGCACCATATGCACTAATTTAAGCAGTTAAATAAAACTGCTAATATAATCATTAGCTATGTGAACGCCAGATGGGAGATGGTGCCCTGTCTGCCTCCCATCTGGCGTCCGCATGGCCAATATATGGTATTTTATGTTTGCAAATTCATTTAACTGCTTAAATTAGACAGACAAAAAATCGCTTGCAATCAAATTCAGGATATGCTATATTATAGTCAATGAAAAGAGCAACCGCCCACAAAGTGGTTGACCTCCGTAGTAGTTATATAAACCTACCCAGACCGCCAAGTACAAGGTAGGTTTATTTATTTTCGCTTGTTCGTCCTATCAATATAGGCAAGCAGCGCAATCAGGAAATTACCGCCCAAAAATAACAGGCTTAAAACTTCATATGTATCCATCTGCACCACCTCCCTTCTTTTTCAAGTTAGGGAGATTTACCACCTTGTAACACGATTACTCTTTTGCTCATTTTAGGAGTATCCAGCACAATTCATCCCGTGCAAATCATGGTT
>CANTHI010000069.1 GCA_947653505.1 uncultured Eubacterium sp. | reverse complement strand
GGCTGGTTTTCATAAGCTTTACATACGTTGTAACGAAACATCATGCAATATTATTACGAAGGCAATCCGGTTATCAGAAGTAACGCTTGAGAAAACCAGCTGGGCCACTGCCCTCTCCCGGCGTCCGGATAGCCAGAATGTGACTCTGCTTAAATTATGTCGCGACCGTCCAAAATACTTAGAATGTCCCGCATTCCAGAGTGATCCTTTTATAATATTTTTATGGAAATCCCGTGATCTGACTGATATAATAGATACCGGCAGAGTACAAACATCATACAGCACTGGTATGAAAAGTCAGAACAAATGACAGAAGGAAAGATGACAGCGAAAGCAACGCTTAGGCAGGTGAGTATCGCAGATGCGATTGGGATCAGGACCAGGATAATACGCGGAACCAGATTGTAAAAAAATGTCATATTTTTTTCAGCTGGACATTATTTGTCCATGCAAAGTAGTATACTAAAAGCGTGCATGATTTGTTGATGCCGGAAAAATCAGATAAAGGAAAGAAGTCAGAATGAAAAGTAATTGCAACAACAAAAAGAAGGATTTTGCAGAACAGTTCAGGGAAGTCGCGGAAGATTTTTTGCAGTTTACAGCCTGTGAGTTTCCGGATTGTGACTGCGGCTTTGAGGAAGAGATCCAGGAAAATGTACTGGGGCTTTTAGATGTGGAAAAGCCAAAGGTTATGGTGTATGGAATCTATAACAGTGGAAAAAGTACATTGATCAATACGCTTTGCGGGGAAGAAGTAGCGCCGGTGGCGGACAGGCCGATGACAGACCGGATTTCAGAGTATGACAGGGGAGACTATACGCTCGTAGATTCGCCTGGCGTGGATGCGCCGATTGAGCATGAGCGTGTGACGGAACAGTTTCTGAACAAGTGTCATATGATCCTGTTTGTCATCAGTACAAAAGGTATTTTTGAAGACAGGGATAATTACAGACGTCTGGCGGAGCTGATCCGTAAAGGGATTCCGTTTATCATTGTGTTAAATGACAGAGGCGGTACGGTCAGCCCGGAATGGACACAGGAGCAGAAAAAGAAGGCGAAAGAGGAACACGGGCAGGAGCTGAAAGTGATCCAGTATAAGGTCATCCAGAATCTGATCAAAGTAAGCGGAGACCGCAATATCGCGGACCGGTATGAGGTAGTCATACTCAATGCCAAAAAAGCACTGAACGGGATACAGAAAAACAATCTAAAACTTTATGAGTTTAGCAATGTGGCATTTCTGGATAAGCGGATTACGCAGATTTTACAGAATGAAGAATCGGTAACGGCATTGTTTAAACAGCCGGCATCAAACCTGCATCAGTGTATGAATGAGGCAGAGCAGCTGATTATGCAAAATATGAACGGGAACATGACGGAGGATTTTAGCATGCGTATGCAGACGCTGGCCAGCAGGCGTAATAATATCATGCAGGAGCTGCGGATTATGACCCGGCAGGCGGTATACAGCCATCTGGAGGAACTGTCCAATTCGTATGCGGGCGGGGATCCGGAAGTATTTGAATCCGTGGCAGATATGGCTTTTATGGAAGTGCAGGATCTTTTTGAATCAAAGGCCAGTGAGCTGAAAGCGTTTGCCAGACGTAATTTCCCGTCGGAGTGGCTGGATGTGGAACTGGTTCCGTATCTGGACTTTGACGCTTCCAGTATGCGGACCAGAGGGATGCCGGGAGGTGGGGACGATGACATGGAGGATTATGAAATACCGGACAGTTCGTTTGACACGGAGCCTGAACAAAAAAGCTTTTTTATTTTTGAGATGTTTAAATCCCGCAAGAGACGGGAAGAGGAAAAGTATGCCCGTCTGCAGCAGGAGGCGGAGCTGGAAAATGAAAGAATCCGGTATCAGGTTCAGGAGCGGATCCGCAAGAAACAGGAGGCAAGGCAGTATGCGTCCAGTGATCTGGACGAGCTGTACCGGACGCTGAATACGGCTGTGACCGGAGGGCTGAATGAGATGTACCATCAGCTGCTTGCGCAGATCCAGGAACTGGATGCGGAAAATAAGCAGAAGCAGGAAGAAGGACAGCGTCAGAGGGAAGAGCTGCATATGCTGCGCAAACGTCTGATGAAAATAGAAAATGAATTGTAAAATCAGGTATGAAAAAAGAAAGGAGGATCTGCCATATGGCTGGATTCACAAAGGATGAATTAGCGGTAATCCAAAAACACTGCGGCAATCAGTATGTGCAAAGGTATCAGGCGATCAGAAAAAGAAATACAGGAGAACAGACGGTACGGGTCGTAAATACGGGGATGGTCAGTTCCGGAAAGAGCAGCCTGTTTAATATATTCACAGACAGCATAACGAAGGAGCATTTTCCGACCGGAGCGGCACGTACGACGACGAGTGCGGACTTGTTTCATTACAAAAATATCTCGTTTATCGACACGCCGGGGATCGATGTAAGGAGTGAGGATGACGAGCTGGCGTTCCGTACGATGATGGAAGCAGACATTATTATGATGGTTCACAATATTAAGACAGGCCCGTTAAACCGGAGCGAGGCAGAGTGGCTGGAGAAAATCTGCGCAGGTATGAAAGACACGGATATGCGCAGACAAAGGCTGATTTTTGTCTGTACCTGGAAAGATACGAGGGAGAAAGACGCGGATTATGAGGACATCATCGCGGACGTCAAAAATATGGTGTTTGGGATTGTCGGAACGGAAATTCCGTTTTTTGACGTATCCACAAAAAAATATTTAAGCGGCGCTGTCAAAGGGGCAGAGGTACTAAAGGAAAGCAGCGGTATGATACAGCTGCGAGACTATCTGGAAGACTATGCCGCGGATTACGAACGGCGCAAACAGAGGATGGACAGGGAAGAGCTGCAGCAGCTGGCGGGTGAGATAAAAGGGATCCTTTCGCAGACATTAGGAATAAAGCAGGACGAGAAAAAGAAGACCGCCGGCCGTGTGCAGGACCGTTTCCGTACGAGGAAGAGTGTATGGAGGTCGGTGTTTGAGTATTTTTCATCTGAAAGAGGCCTGCTGGAAGGGCTGCAGCAGGAGTTAAGAGATTTGTAAGGACCAGAAGTGGCAGGAAGGATAGAGGGGGACTGAACAGATGTTTATTTTCTTTCAGACCTGAAGATACAGGAGTGCAGGAAAAGAGTTTATATATTTACGAGGGAGGAAATGTAATGGCAGTAATATTTGCAGTAGTTGGTGGCGGTGCTGTGGTGGGCATAGCAACGTCTGATCCATATAGTGACCATGCCTACTATGATTGGGATGATTATTCTAATTATTCGAATGCAGCCGAAAAAAGAAGACGCAGAATCGAAGCAAAAAACAAGGAAATTGAAGACAAAAAATACGAAATCAATACATATAAAACGCAGAAAGTCAACGAACATCTAAAGTCAGATGCATTAATACAGCAGGAAGGAACCGTAGTATCCGTTCCGGAGGTAGAAAAAGACGGCGATGCGAAAATACAAAGTGAGGAAGACAGGGAGATTGCCATGAAAAATAAACCAGTGGAATCGGAGATCCAGGAGATCGACCGTGTGATAAGTAAGATTGACAGTATACTTGCGGAGGACGACTGATATGGGAATGATGGACAGTATGAATAGCTTTGTGGATACAATGATAGCGGAAAAGAACCAGTTCGAGACGATGCAGAATGAATTGTCCGGGCGCGAACAGGAAGTCTCCCGGGTGCTTGACCAGTTTGGAAAAAAGGAGACGGATGTTATACAGAATCTGAAAGCGCGGATCGCAAAAAGCGGGGATGAAAGCATGCAGGCCATTTTTAACCAGACGTCGCAGAGCCTGTCAGATTCCATCCAGGAGTCCAATGACAAACTTATGCAGGCGGTGAACGGCATGAAATTTATCGAGGATTTTGAACGCCACTTTACCGTATCCGTGTTTGGCAAGGTGAAGGCGGGCAAGAGCTATATCGGGAATTTTATTATGGGACAGCCGCTGCGCAAAGCGGGGATTGCAAGCTCCTACGACCAGCTGGAGGATCTGTCGGTTCATGTGTATGACCGCGGGAAGATGTATGAACAGGAGAAACTCAGCACTCTGGATGAAGAAAAGGAGTGCAACGGGGAAGAGTTTTATGTCAATAAGAGCGAAGCGACAAGCACAATCCAGTGGGTGGATATCGGCGGCATGTGCTGGTTTGATACGCCGGGCATCGGCAGTGTGACGCAGGAAAATGAAGATCTGGCAAAAGATTATGTCAAAAACTCGGATCTTGTCATCTTTGCGTGTAATTCGGATGCTGCCGGGACAAGGCAGGAATTTGATGAAATCCGCCAGCTCCATGCGATGGAAAAGCCGATCCTGCTGCTGCTGACCCAGTCGGATACCTATGACTATGATGTGGACGAGGATGGCAATGAGATCAATATCCTGATTCCAAAATCGGACAGAGACAGGGCAGACCAGGAGCAGTATATGCTGGACACCCTGCGGGAACAGGGGATGGAGGACGTACTGAAATACGCGGATATTCTGACGGTTTCCGCGCTGTTAGCCACAGAAGCGCTAAAAAGCGGCAATGAGCAGATGTTTGAACAGAGCAATATGGGTCTGCTGCTGGAAAAGCTGACGGATATTACCAAAAATGAAGCTGCACAGATCAAGAAAAATACGCCGCGCGGCCGGATGAATGAGATGCTTGACAACCTGATCCGGAATCTGAATGAAGTAAGCAGCCAGATTACGAAGGTATGCCAGGGGATTGAGCAGAGCAGGAAAGAGCTGATGGACCGCAAAGGCTGGATGGTAGAGCAGATCCGGGCCGCGGTCAATGTAAAAGCCATTGAGATCGTGGCAAAGGCTAAAGCGGAGGTAGAAAAGAACGCTTCGGTTATTTCCGGAGAGCAGATTTCCGAAGAGGTCAGCCGGGCGGTTTCGGCAGTCGTGCAGAAGGTATGTACGGACGAGGCGGTGCTCAGTACGGAGCAGATTCCGGACTTACATATCCAGCTGACCGGTATCGGTGATATGAAGATGAAGCAGGATCGGATCGCTTATAAGTGTAAGGAGGTTGAGAGGGTAACAAGGCCGCCGGAAGGAATTATTGAGCATATCGGTGATTTATTTGGTAAGACGTATTATACTTCCAAGTCGCGTACCGTTACCCGTTATTCTACGTTTGATATCGGCGTCAATGACAATGAGATCGCACGCAATATCGTCCTGCAGCTGGAGTCTGTTTTTTCTTCCAGCGTGGACGCGTATGTAGACAATCTGACCAGAGGGTACTATGAGCCGGTTGAGATTCTCGAGAAGGAGACGACGGCAGAAATAGCACGTACTGTACAAAAGCTTGCGGAAATGAGGATGTAAATGCTGAGCGTTATTATCAAAGGAACAAATGGCTGCAACTTAAACTGCAGCTACTGTTCTGTAGGAAAAAAAGTAAAGGTTCATATCGCAGGGGCGCAGGAGCTGCTGGATATGTTCCGCTATGCCTGCGGGCTGTGCAGGTACCGGAAAGAAAAACGGCTGACGTTCATTCTGCACGGAGGAGAGCCGACGCTGCTGGCGGCAAAAGACTACCGCTATGCGGTGGATACGGTCAGACAGGAATATCCGGATATTCAGATCAGACTTCTGATGCAGTCAAACGGATTTCATCTGGATCCTGAGATGCTGGCATTTATTCAGGATTATGACGTCGGTGTCGGAATCTCTCTGGATGGATGTGAAGAGGTTCAGGATGTGCAGCGCAGGAGCGCGTCCGGTGAGCCGACCTTTGCCGCTGTAACAGAAAATATCCGCAGACTGTCGGAACGCGGGGTCCATGTATCGTGTCTGATGGTGCTTACGAGCAATGCGCTGGACAAAGGATACGGGTATTTGAAGTATTTTGCAGAAAACGGAATCCATCTGAAAATAAATCCGCTCTTAAATTATGGAGAGGCCAGTGAGCATCCGGAGCTTTCGCTGGAATCCGGCCAGTATGCATCGTATCTGATTGGGATGTACCGGTATATTGTAAAACAGGAGCTGGATGTGGAAGTATCCCCGCTGGACCAGATTCTGAGAGGAGTGCTGGACGGCGGGAATATCCGCGCCTGTACATTTGACGTGCACTGCCACCAGAAGTTTTTATGCATTGATTACAAAGGAGATCTGTATCCGTGCGGAAAATATGCGGATATGCATCAGTACAAAATCGGATCAATCAAAGATACGGAGTATGATATTCTCTCATCCGGCGTGATGCGGGAGCTGGCGGAACGCAGGACGACGTGTCTGCCGCAAGCCTGTGTGACATGCAGATATCAGAAGATCTGCCATGCAGGATGCAGTGCGGAAGCATGCATCAGCAAAACGGACCGGAATGTACCGGAATTGTGCGGTGATTATTATGAGCTGTTTTCCTTTTTCCACGGAGAAGGACTGCGGCTTTTAAAACAGCAGCTGCTCCGGCAGAAGGAGCAGCTGCTGCAGCGGCAGGGACAGAGTGGGAGATGACAGCTGTGAGGGACACAATGGGAACAACAGCTATGAAGGACAGAACGGGAGACGGCAGCTGTGAAGGACAGAGTGGGAGACGGCAGCTGTGAAGGACACAATAGGAGACGATAGTTGTGAAGAACAGGAGATGATAACTGTGGATTATGAGATGCTGCTGATGAATATTACAAGGGATTCGGGAAGTTATGCGCAGGGGTTTAAAGACAGTATCGGGCAGTATCTGATCGCGGCGTGGTTGCGGATGCATCACTTTCAGGCCTATGTATTTACCGGAGATGTGCCACAGTGTAAGGAAGTTATCCGCCAGGAGATCACTGGGCATCAGGTGCCGGTGATTGGTTTTTATGCGGCTGCGGATAATATCCGGATTGTCGCGCATGCCATTTCCTGGATAAAGAAGCAGTTTCCGGATGTGAAAACGGTGGTCGGCGGACCGCAGGCGATCGGACTGGATTATGAATTTTTTGAGACGACCGGCAACGATTTTGCGATTATCGGAGAGGGAGAGATTCCGGTTTATATGCTCTTACGGTCCTGCATTGACGGCACGGTTGCCTTACCGCAGGTGCCGTCGCTTGTCATGCGGGATGCGCAGGAAAAGACGCTTGTTGTAAATTATTGTGAAAACGCGGTTATAACCGATCTGGATACGATCCCGCATCCTTCCATGACTGACAGTCTGAAAAAGAATCTCAGACAGGGAACAGTAGCAGGGATTCTGACAGGGAGGGGATGCCCGTACCACTGCTCTTTTTGCTACGAAGGCGCGAATGCAAAAAATGTGCGGTTTCGCAGTATCGATCGTGTGATGGATGAGATTGACTATATGTGCGCAAACAATCCGCGTCTTACGTATCTGAATATTTATGACGATACGTTTACGCTGGATCCGGCAAGGGTGCTTGCATTTTGCAAAGAAATCCGGAAACGGAAGCTCCGGTGGTTTTGCGAAGGGCATATTTCCTTTGTGCTAAAGCATTCAGAGCTGGTGAAAACAATGGTGGATTCGGGCTTAACGTGTATCCAGTTTGGGATTGAAAGCGGGAGTGATGCGGTGTTAAAGGCGTATCAGAAGCATACAGACGCTGACAGTATCGTAAAAGCAGTGCAGATATGCAAACAGGCGGGACTGCATGGGATTACAGGCAACTTTATTATCGGCGGGGCGCTGGAGACAAAAGAGACAGTGCAGGAGAGCAAAAAGCTGGCCCAAAGACTGGTGGAAGCGGCAAAAGGCATCATAGAGCTGTATGTCGTATATTTTGCACCATATCCGAATACAAGGATTGTAAACGAACCGGAGCTGTTTGACATCCGTCTGCAGCCGGAGCTGGAGCGGCAGTGTCTGAATACGATGCGTTGTCCGGTAGTCAGGACAAAGGAACTTTCCGCTGCTGCTATCTATGAACAGAAAAGGGAATTTGAGGATTATCTGGAACAGTTATACCGGACCTGCGCAGACACACCGGACAAAGCGGATGTGCTGCAGGGACTGTTTGAGGGTGGAAAGCGGGTGCACTTTAATCCGGACTGGGAGCGGCATTATCTGTCCCATGCTTATCTGGTGACGTTTCTGGAGCATCTTTCACAGGAAGAACAGAGCTTTTCGCCTTCCCGTTATATCATCCGTACGTTTGAAGATTTTGTACTGGATGGCGGGCGTATGCGTTCGGAGGCCGGAGAGTTTTACGGGCTGGAAATGCAGATTCTGGCAGACGCGGCAGGCATTTATACCGCTTCGGAAATGGCAGAGGCATTTTCCGTACCGCTGCAAAAGATTCAGGAAACATATGAGCGCTTAAACAAACGGTGTCTGGTATATATGAGTGAGTTTTAGCAGCGGAAGGGGATGACAGAAATCATGCTGAATGAGGAATATAAAAATAAGGCTGTGCGTGATCTGAAAAAAGCAGACCAGCAGTATACCGCGGTCCTGAAAAAAACGCTGTCCGATATGGAGCGTCTGCACAGCACGAGAAAAATTGCGGTCGGTGTGATTCAGCGTATGGAGAATTATATCAGCGGTCTGTCAGGCAGGCCGCACGATTATGACAAAAAGACCGGGGAGGTCAGGCTCCGGTATCAGAAGTTTCTGGAGCTGGAAAGGCAAATCCGAAACATGCAGACCGGCGGATATACGCAGCCGGGCAGTGCAGCCGGCATATCCGGAGTGGCCGGCGTGATCGGAGGCGCGGGGCTGGCGGCATTCGGGCCGGCTGCTGCCGTGTCAGCCGCCATGACGTTTGGGACGACGTCAGCAGGGACAGCCATCGCGTCCTTATCCGGAGCAGCTGCGACGAATGCGGCGCTGGCATGGCTGGGCGGAGGCAGTATGGCGGCAGGGGGAGCAGGTATGCTGGGCGGCCAGGTTATGCTGAACCTTATGGGGCCGGTTGGCTGGATCATCGGCGGGGTGTCGCTGGCGGGAAGTCTGGCAGCCTTGAACCTGTCAAATATAGAGCTTGCACGCCGCACGGAAAAGAGTATCATCGCCATAAAAAAAGAAATGCAGCGTATTTCCAGAGCGGATGTGACTGTAAATAAATGGAACAAAGAAACGAAAATGCTGTCAAACAAAATCTCACAGCAGCTGCTGCGCATAAGCAGAAACCGGAAAAAAGACTATGCGGATTTTACACAGGACGAAAAACAGGAACTGGGAGCATTAATCAACACGACAGAAGTACTTTCGAAAAAACTGGGAGCAGTACTATCAGGGAGATCAGGATGAATGCAAAAGAACTGGCATTAGACAGGCAGGCGCAGGGAAATCTGTGGCAGGCAGGCCAATGCGATAAAAACGATTATATGATAGCCGCTTTTTGCGGCTTTGCCGCAGGCATTGTGGACGCGCTGTTTGTCAGGGCGCCAGGCGCAGGGCGGCTTGGAAGACTCACAGACAGGGGTGCGGACGCATTTGTGCAAAAAGTAGCAGTGATGCTCTGGAAAGGCGACGGGCGCACGACGATGGACGGAAAGCCAAAGAAAGCCCCGGACACGCTGGAAAGGTCCATTTCCTATCTGGAACAATCTTTTCCGGTAAATTACGACGCCAGATATGCGCCGGATTTACAGCAGACGAACGGGGCACTGGCAAACATGACGCCTAAAAATCACCATCTGCTTTCCCTGGCACATTCTCCGGACATCATCGGACTGCTATTTTCCATTCTGGACCAGTTCACCGGACAGGCCAGCTTTGCGGCGCAGGGCAGGGTAATCCGGCTGTACCCGGTCAGAGACGCCAGAGACAATAAGGTAATGTATATGCAGGGCACGAATCTGCACGCAAAGATATTTTGCGGCATCTGCAACTGGCTGGGCCATCTGGCATCGGATCTTTGCGGCTCAGGTTCTACAAGAAGGGCAGGAAAAACCGGAAGAGGCGCCGGTCTGCCGGTGCCGTTTTATGAGCTGTTTTTATTTATGAACTTTCAAAGCTCTGACGGCACAGCCTTTGCGGAGCTGGCGGTGCGTGTATTTGAAGAAGGATACGATCTCAGACACGGAGCGGCGATGGCAGTACCGGTGATGATCGCGGAGCTGTCCGTAAAGCTGATCTGGATTTTAAAAAGACGTTTCCACAGCAGAAAAGAATGGAGAGACTGCGTGCCGTCTGCCAGCCATGCGGATTTGCGCATGATGCTGCTCATTTCCGATGCCGCATTATGCCTGACCGATGGTATGGATGCGGCCATCCGCGCCGCGCTGCAGGGCGGAAGTCTGCTGACATTTGTACTGCACCTGAATCTGGCTGCCTGGGCCAGACTGCTGGTTCTGGTATTTCAGGAGCTGCGGATCCGCTGCGGCAGCGCTGCCATTCAGGCTTTTGACAGATATTTAAGCGTGGTGGGACTGAATGATAAGTATGCGCTGCAGCAGTATAATGCCAGGATGCGGCAGTATGACCTGAGATCCGGCCGGATGTTCCGGGAGTTTGTACTAGAGGCGGACAGGGAATACCGGCAGTTTGCAGACGTTGCCGACCGCAGCCTGAATCCGGCAAGAGGCACACCGGAGACAAGAATGCGGGCCAGCGTCGGATTTGCGAGACAGCAGGGAGTGTCTGAGAGACGGATAATACAGAATACGGATAAGCTGGATGCGTATATGAGACGCAGATAGCGAAAACGGGTGCCGGTGCAAAACAGGAAAGCAATAAACTGACAGAAGGGAAATGAAATAGCAGCCTGTAATATGGACCATTGTTCTTTTTTATGAGTGACGAGGTATATTAGGAATTTTTGATTATTTTTTTGCAGGAATTGATGATGTTCAGTAATTAATGAGTCGTTCAGACTCTGGCTATTTGGGATAAATGGGCAGTATTGATATTCAGAAGCAAACAGGGAAATTTTTATAACGAATGTGTAAAAAAAGGTTTAAAAGGAAATACTATGAAATTGCTTCCTATCTGATCTTTTCATCTTTGGAATTAGCAGTTGACGATGATTTTTGCATTTGTCAGTAAAACGGGTCAGTTATTTGCAGTCAATGCAGTAAACAACTTTTTACGATATATTGAAAAAGCTCATAATAAAAAGGTGTCAGATCATAATCATAGCAGTTTTGAGCGAACCGAAAAAGAAATCCAGAGAATGGATGATGTAATCAATTTTTAAGAATGAA
>CANTHI010000068.1 GCA_947653505.1 uncultured Eubacterium sp. | reverse complement strand
ACACTCATAAATGCTTCCTGCGGAACTTCTACAGTACCAAGAGAACGCATTCTCTGTCTCTGAAAAATCTTCATAAGAGACAAATACATCGACTTTGCCTCTTTGCATGTATTCTTTTAGAATCGTACGGATGGCACTTTCAAAATTACTGAGTTTTTTCGGGATCCGGATACTGATATCCAGATATCTGTGATTGACTGCCCGCATCTCTACCGCAATTTTCATCTTGTCTTTGACAGCCTCATACCTGCCAAACCCAGTCATGCTCTTTATCATAATCCCTGTTTCCTCCAATCGGGGCTGCCGATTCTGAGTTGTTCTTTTTGCATAGATATATTTATTATAGACATTCGGGGGGGATTAGTCAATTTTTTCTTGGAAAAATTTGAAAATATTTTATAAATTAAGGTGGCTGGCAAAAATTCAGTCTTCCACCAGTTCTATCCCTGTAACATCCGGATGGATCGTCATCGAATAGTTCGTATAATACACCACAAATCCAGGTGCAGAGCCATTTGGTTTTTTCACGTTTTTGCGCTGCAGATAATCGATCTCCAGCTTTTCCGCGTCCCTGCCTTTTGAGTAATATCCGGCCAGTATGGCTGCTTCCTCAAAAGTCCGGTCTGGCAGCTCCTGCCCGTTTGTTTTTACGATCACATGGGAACCTGGCATTTTTTTTGCGTGAAACCACCAGTCGCCTCCATTTGCAAATTTAAATGTCAGCTCTTCGTTCTGATAGTTGTTCTTTCCTATATATATATCAAATCCATCCGAAGAACGGTAGTGGAAAGGACTGCTTTTTATTTTCTGTTTTTTTTCATGTCCTTTGCGCCGGATGTATCCGTATTCAGTCAGCTCCTGTTTAATCTGGACGAGATCGTCTTCGCTTCGTGCAATGTCGAGGGATGTGGCGATGGAATCCAGATGTTCGATCTCTGCTTTTGTCTCTACTGTAAGATCTGACAATGCTTCATAGGTCCGTTTTAATTTGCTGTATTTTTCAAAATATTTTTTGGAATTTTCCATTGGAGTCAGCTGCGGATCCAGTGGAATCCGGATCGTCTCATTTGTATAATAATTCAGGGCCTCCAGTGATTTTGCCCCTTCTTCAAGTCCATATCCGTACGTATGAATCAGTTCTCCGTATACTTTATATTTTTCCCGTTTTTCGGTGTCTTTCAGCTGCTTTAGCTGAAGCTGATATTTTTTATGGCTGCGTTCCAATGCGGTTGCCGTAATTTTCCGAAGATCTACGGATTTTTGCCGGATTCTTGTATACGTATCACGCGCCGCATAAAAATGCTCCAGTATCGCGGAAATGGATGTGTCTGTTTCCTGTTCCAGATGCTGATATTGTGTCAGCTGCACCGATGAAAATTCAAATGGTCTGTGATTTTCGGTCACGAGATTTGGGAAAAATTTTTCCTCTCTGATCTCCTGCATCATCTGAAAAAACTGGCTGCCCAGGCGTTTCTTTTCTTCTTCCTGAAAGCTGGCTGTCGGCGCATCGGCGTCCAGTCCCGCCCGGTAACAAACCTCATTTGCGATGCAGGGACTGATACCGGTATATGCCGTATAGATTGCCTTCGACGCCGTCAGCGGTTTGTCCAGCACCTGCTTTTGAAACTGCGCTTCATCAGAGCAGAGCGGATTACATTTTCCCTGAGTCGGAATAAAATATTCCCGTCCCGGCAGCACTTCCCGTACAGAGCTGACCTGTGCGGAGACATGTTTGATACTGTCAATAATCCGGTTATTTTCATCAATAAAGATCAGGTTGCTGTGTTTGCCCATCAGCTCGATGGTCAGTGTTTTTTTCCGCACATCTCCAAGATCATCCAGATGTTCGATTTCAAAATGTATAATGCGCTCCATATCCGGCTGCCAGATCTTCACAATCCGCCCGTTTGCGATATGCTTGCGCAGCAGCATACAGAAATTTGGCGCCGTAAGCGGACTGGGTTTGTTTGTATCCGTAAGATAAATCAGCGGCAGCGATGCGCTTGCGGATAAAAACAGCCGCTTCTGCCCGCAGGAGCCTTTTAATGTCAATAGCAGCGCATCCTTCTCCGGCTGTGCAATTTTATAAATACGCGCATGCAGCACAGTCTGATTCAGTTCTGATACTAAATTTGCAATTACAATTCCGTCAAAAGCCAAAACAATCACTCCCTTCTACGGCATTGTAACGTAAATATGCGGATCCCGCAAGTCATTTTGTGAAACAAGGATCCGGTCAGCAGACAGAGCAGATTCCATTTCCCGACATCCGGTTAGCCAGTTAGCACATACAGGGTACCACACCATAGGAGCGGACTTGAGCGAAAATGCAACAATTTACATGAAAGTGTTGTATTCAGAAATTTCCTTTTTTTCCATCAGGCTCCAGTGTAAGAAAATCTATTCCGGACATAATAATCCTGTAAACAAACACGTTTACAACACTTAGGATAAAAGGAGGCAATGAACTATGAGTAATCATTCTAACCAGAACGCAGTACCAGAAGCAAAGGAAGCATTAAACCGTTTTAAATTCGAGGTCGCAGACGAACTCGGTGTGCCGTTAAAGAAAGGCTATAATGGTGATTTAACTTCCCGTCAGAATGGTTCCGTGGGTGGTTTCATGGTGAAAAAGATGATTGAAGCCCAGGAAAAACAGATGGCAGGGGAAGAGTAATCTGACCCGCAGCTGCAGGATATGACACAGCATCCGGTATTGTCTTAACATGACAAAACAGGCTCCGCTGTTGTAACAGGAAAAAAAGGACTGATGCACTGAAAATTTCTCAATGCAGCAGTCCTTTTTTCCAGCAATGAATCACATGAAAAGAATCGTTTTCTATTGACCATCCTGGATTACAAATTCAGTCTTTCCATCTGCCTGTCAAAATACTCCTGCGCCTTCCGCAAAAGTCCTTCATGCTCTGGCAGCGCAAGCTCCCTGTCACACGCAAGGATTCTTGTCACCTCCTGCGAAGCCTGCTGCAGTACCGTGGCATCCTGATAGATATCTGCCAGCTGAAACTCCATGTCCCCGCTCTGGCGGATTCCAAAAAAATCTCCGGGACCGCGCAGCTTTAGGTCTTCGCCTGCAATCTGAAATCCATCGTTGGTCCGGTTTAATACGTCCAGTCTTTTCGCGGAGCTTTTTGCGTCTGACGTGTTGATCATAATACAGTAAGACTGCGCATCCCCACGGCCTACGCGGCCACGCAGCTGGTGCAGCTGTGCCAGTCCGAACCTCTGGGCATCTTCGATCATCATCACCGTTGCGTTTGGCACATTAACGCCGACTTCCACGACAGTTGTCGACACAAGTACCTGTATTTCATTTGCCGCAAATGCTTCCATAATTTTATTTTTCATATCCGGCCGCATTTTTCCATGTAAAAAAGCGACGGTGATATCGTCCGGTAACGCCTGCTGCAGTTTTTCACTATAGTCTGTGACATTTTCTCCTTCAGAGTTTTCGCTGGCCTCTACAAGCGGACAGATGACATACGCCTGATGTCCGGCCTGTATTTCTTTTCGGATAAATTCGTATGCATTCGGGCGCCAGCCGCTGCCAACCACACAGTTTTTTACCGGCAGCCGTCTGGCCGGTACTTCATCGATGACGGATATGTCCAGATCCCCGTATAAAATAATCGCCAGCGTCCGTGGGATCGGTGTGGCGCTCATTACCAGAATATGCGGGCTCTCCCCCTTGAGTGAAAATGTCTCCCTCTGCCTGACGCCAAACCGGTGCTGCTCGTCGGTGATAACAAGCGCCAGATTATCATAAACGGCTTTTTCCTGAAACAGCGCGTGTGTCCCGACGATCATTGCGTCCGGAAACAGCTGCATCCGCTCATAAGCCCTGCGCTTCTGCTTTGCGGTCATGGCGCCTGTTAAAAGAACCAGATGGGTTTTGATGCCAAACAGCTCTATGTACTGCGCAAACGTCTCGTAATGCTGGGCAGCAAGCACCTCAGTCGGCGCCATAATGGCTGACTGATAGCCGCTGGCAGATGCCAGATACATCGCGAAAAACGCTACAATCGTCTTGCCGGATCCTACATCTCCCTGAATCAGCCGCTGCATGATATGCGGCCCGTGCAGGTCTTTGCGGATATCGTCCAGCACTTGCAGCTGGGCATTTGTCAGCTGATACGGGAGCTTTTGAAGCAGCGGGGCAAACAGATCCTCTTTGCAAAACTCATAAATATTTTCCAGCTTCTGCCCCTGCTCTTTTTGCAGCTGCATATACAACAAAAACAAAAAAAACTCGTCGAATACAAGCCTTCTGCGCGCCTGCGCCAGTGTATCAAAATCTTTTGGAAAATGAATCTGTGAGACTGCATAGTTATATTCTGCCAGTCCGTATGTTTTTTTTGTTTCCATTGGAAGATAGTCCGGCAGCAGAATCCCTGCTTCAAGCACCTGCTGCAGTGTTTTTTTATACAGATTGTTGGTAAGTCCGGCTGTCAGGCCGTACACAGGCTGCAGGGAATCCGCGAGATCTTCATACTGCGCAGGGGTATAGATCGCAGGCTGCTCCATCGAAAGCATTCCGCCTTTATCCTGTACCATCCCATACAAAATAAAAGTCTGACCCTTTCCCAGCGTATTGCGCACATAGGGCATCCGGAACCACAGGCACTCCAGCTTTTTTTCCGGATGCACCACATTTAAAATGGCAATCTGCATCGATCTTGTCCGTTTTATGATGACCGGCGCATCCACATGGACAATGACTGCCTGTCTTTTTCCTGCCACTGCCCCGCCCACTTCAACGGGTGCGGGAAATTTTGTATATTCGCGCGGAAAACGAAGGAGTATATCACCGATGGTGTATACTCCCATTTTTTGAAACAGCTGTTCTGTCTTTGCTCCCACGCCTTTTACGCCGCTTACGGGTGTCGTAATATTCATGGAATCCACCAGCCTATTCTACAGAAATCAGATAATAGTAAATCGGCTGCCCGCCGTACTGTACTTCTACCTCAAGATCCGTGTGCTGCGCCATAATCTTTTCTGCGATGGCATCTGCATCGGCTTCGCGGACCTCTTCGCCATAATATATGCTGACAATGGCAGAATCATCGTCGATCATGCTCTCTGCCATAGCAAGTGTTACCTGCTCCAGCTCTTTTCCCACTGCAAGAATTGTCTTATCGCCAATGCCCATATAGTCATCCTGACGGATTTCCTTATCGTCAATCACGGTATCCCGTACGGCATATGTCACCTGTCCGGTTTTCACGTTTTTAATCTCTTCCAGCATACGGGACTCATTTTCCTCAGCCGTCTGCTCCGGAATAAAATTAATCAGCGCTGTAATACCCTGCGGAATGGTCTTGGTCGGAATGACATGCACCTGCTTTTCTTCGGATAAGGCAGCTGCCTGATTGGCCGCGAGAATTATATTTTTATTGTTTGGCAGTACAAATACATGTTCTGCGGGAACCTTTGCAATGGCGTTTAAAATATCCTCCGTGCTCGGGTTCATCGTCTGCCCGCCTTCGATCATATAATCGGCTCCAAGCCCGCGGAATACCTCACTTAAGCCATCTCCGACAGATACCGCGATAAAACCGGTCTCTTTCGGCTCCATGTCCTGCTCTTTGGATAAGCCGGCATCCGGCTGTGCTTTTTGCGCCGCCTGCTGCGCTGCCAGCTTCTGCGCGTCTTTAATCAGCCGTTCCTGATGCTCCTCACGCATATTGTCGATTTTAATCCTGCTTAAAGAACCATGTGTCAATGCTTCCTGGATGGCAAGTCCCGGATCATTGGTATGTACATGGGTCTTTACGATTTCATCGTCAGCCACTACCACGATCGAGTCACCAATAGATTCCAGAAATGCTTTGTATTTACGCTCTGCCTGCTCTGTCAGCGGATTGTTTAAGACAATAATAAACTCTGTACAATAGCCATACCGGATCTCCGCCTCTGTTTCTTTTGTAATCTTTCTGACTTCTGCCGCAGGTCCTGCATCCAGCGTTGTATCGATCTCCCTGCCAAGCAGCGCGTCAAACGTACCCTGCAGAATCACGACAAGCCCCTGTCCGCCGGAATCCACAACGCCCGCCTGTTTTAATACCGGCAGCATATCCGGTGTTTTTTTCAAAACACGCTCTGCTTCTTTGATCACTTCGTCCAGAAAGCATACCAGATCTTCTGTCTCTTCCGCCATCTGCGCCGCCTTATCCGCAGCTCCTCTGGCAACCGTAAGAATCGTGCCTTCCTTTGGCTTCATAACCGCTTTGTACGCAGTTTCTACCGCTTTTTGAAATGCTGCGGACAAAACCTGTACCGTCAGCTCCTGTTCTTTTGCGATCACCTTTGTAAATCCCCGAAACAGCTGGGATAAGATAACGCCGGAATTTCCCCGCGCGCCACGCAGTGATCCGGAAGAAATGGCTTTTGCAATCGACGCCATATCCGGTTCTTCCAAAGCACTGACTTCTTTTGCCGCTGAAAGAATCGTCATGGACATATTCGTACCGGTATCTCCATCCGGAACCGGAAATACGTTCAGTTCGTTAATCCATTCTTTTTTCGATTCCAGATTTTTCGCTCCATTTAAAAACATCTTTGCCAAAACCGCAGCATTTATTGTCTTGATCTCCACTTCCAACTCCTCCTTAATCGATCACGCGCACGCCTTCAACAAAAATGTTGATTTTTTTAATGTGCATTCCTGTGAATTCTTCTACACGATATCTGACCGTACTGATCAGGTTGTCCGTCACCGTGCTGATGCTGACACCATAGGAAATAATGACATGAAAATTAATCGTAATCTCATTGTTCTCCTCAATAACCACATTAATCCCATGTGTCAGATAGTCTTTTTTCAGTAATCTTACAATGCCGTCCTTTACATTAACCGCAGCCATTCCGACAATCCCAAAGCATTCTACCGCAACAGATCCCGCATAAGTCGCAATCACTTCGCTTCCGATGACCACCCTGCCATATTCATTTTCAAACTGCCCTTTCATAGCATACCTCCAATCGTTCCAATTCATTCATAAAAAACTAGTTAGAAAATATTATAACCGCTTTTGCGCAAAAAGAAAACATAATTTTTACATTATTCAAAAAAATATACCGGCGTCCGCATAGCCAATATATAACATCCTGTCTGAACTGTTACGCATAGTAACACAAAATTTGAATTTTTCTGGAATTTTTCCTTGCATTTATGTATCTCTTCTGATAGAATAATCATGTTGTAAGTCTGAGATTACCGTCAGATTTCAGAAGTTAAAACACTTGATCACGCAAGGAGGTGTTCCTATGGCTAAATGTTCCGTTTGTGGAAAAAGCGTTCTTTTCGGCAACAATGTGAGCCATTCACATAGAAGATCTAACAGAATGTTCAAACCAAACATCAAATCTGTCAGATGCAAGGTGAATGGGGCTACAAAAAGATTATATGTTTGTACTTCCTGCTTAAAATCCGGTAAAGTGGAAAGAGCGTAGGATATTTTAGAACGTATGGAAAGAAGCTGCCGCGGGCATTGCGTAAAATGCCGCGGGCAGCTTTTTTTGTGGACTAATTGGCAGACTGGTACATATACTATAAAAAGGGGCACAATGATATGTAAGAATCGAAGTGAACTATGAAAAAAATATGTGGATTTGCCATGTTCTGGATCGCGGTTGGCATGGTCATTATGCTGTTTTTGGAAAATGTATGGCTCGCCGGACTGATTATTTCTCTGCTTTTAATCTGCGGCTATAATCTGTTTTGCGGGTAGAAAATCTCTGCCCGCAAATCAGCTTTTGAGATTTATTAGCAATCAGTCAATTGTCCGATGCAAAGCTTAATGAGGATTACAGCCACTTGCACCCCTCCCACCAAATTTTTCTATGAGCAATCGAAAAATGACAATTGAAATACCATTCTGATTTTATTCTGATATTTTTTCATCCAGTGCGTCTCCCAGCTGGTTTTCCAGCTCCTGCGCTGCTTTTTTCTGCGCCTCGGAATCTGCCTGCGGCTGTTTGTCTTTGGACGTAAATTTATTTACAAAATCCGGAATCATATCCAGAATCTTTGTGATTCCATCCTGATTTTTTACATTTACCAGCTTTGTAGTACCGTTCTGAATCACCAGCACTGCGCTTGGCGTAATCTTTCCACCCATACCGCCGCCGCCATTATTTTTGTTTTCGCCGGAAAACGCACCTGCTCCCACGCCAAAAGTTACATCTACGAGCGGCAGAATAATCGTTTCTCCGATATGAACGGCATCCCCCACTACGGTTTTGGTTGAAATAAAGCTGTCCATTCCCTTAAATAAGGATGCGACAGTGGTGCTGAAACTATTGTCTGACATCTGAATACCTCCTGTTATTGTTCTTTCGCGCCTGTTGTGGCACGCCCTTCCAGACTCATCCCTGAATCACAGATTATGCTCGCTCCCGCTTCATCAGTCTGCGGACAACATGCATAAATTCTTTATCCCGAAGCAGCCGCAGAACACTGAGTAAAAATACCAGTACGGTCACTCTGCCGCGCGCCAGAATCTCTCCTTCTACATACAGCTTTTCCGAAGTAAAATCCGGAACGATCCTGCATGGATAACGGTATAGCAATGGCATCATGCTGAAAACGCCGGTTACGGTACCGGTAAGCGCCGGATCTGCCAGTGAAAAGGACACATCGGCCTTTAGCTTTCTGGGCTTATAGCTTTTCAGCAGTTTTAAAAGCTCTCTCCAAAAATGGCTGAGCGCATGCTGGTTGACTTCGTCTGTAATCTCCTTGCGCACACGCTGGTACCAGAAACGGATTTTACTGAATATTCCCTGCCTGGATGCATCTGCATGCTTCTCTTTTGTTTGCGTTTTTTTGTGTATACGACTGCCGGATTTCCAATGCTTTGTTTTGCCTGCATTTTCTGTGTCCGTATCCGGGGTTATACTGTTTTTTGTTTTTCTTTTGCTTTTTCTTTTGTAATTCTTTTGTCTGTATTCTGTATTTTTAGGACCTCTTTTTTGGCTGTTTTCGTTGTTTTCTTCTTCGTTTCTGTTTCCTTTACTGTTTTTTCTTGTTGTATTTCCTGTGTTTGCATCTTCTATTTCTGTATCGTCTGCTTTTGTATTTGTTCCCTTTGTATTTGCTATTTCTAAATTGCTTACTTTTGTACTTGTTCCTTTTATATTTTCTATTTCTGTATCGTCTGCTTTTGTATTTGTTCCCTTTGTATTTGCTATTACTGTATGTTGAACTTTTACATTCTTTTGTTTTGCGTCTTCTTCCTTCAAATCCGCATGATTTAAATTTTCATTTCCTGATATTAAATCTGCACGATTTAAATTTTCACTTTCTGATATTTGCTCTTCTCCGGACTTTTTCTGTCCTGCCTGATCTTCAGCCGGCTGATGTTGCACCGGTTTCTGCTTTGCTGCCACAGTTTCCGGGTTCTTTCCGGAATCACCAGACAGTTTCTTATCTGACAGTTTCTTATCTGACAGTTTCTTATCTGATCGTTTTTTTGAAGATCGTTTTTGTACAGATGATTTTCGTCCTGCCTCTTTCTTTTTTGCGCGATTTGCAAGCATTTTGGAAAGGTCCAGCCCAAAGATCCGGATCCGGTTGGTGAGTCCGTCTGCTCCATAGCAGACCGTCACATGTACCAGATGCAGCAGCCAGTTTACCTTCAGCTGCAGACGCAGGTTCGCTGTCAGATCATTCTGCTGCGGATCCATGCTGCGGGTATTTTGTGCCAGCACTTCGTAACGTACCGGTACAAACAGCACAAGCAGCAGGGCTGCAAGAAGAATAAACAGCAGGATTAACACTATCCATCCCGCAAATTTTAACAGGTACAGCAAAAACAAACCAATCGCTCTCATGTACTGCCACCTGCCTTTTGCTGCAGAATATAGCGTTTCACCTGAAATCCGCCTGTTTTTTTATATACGTCAATGACAATTCCTGCCGCTGTTTCCAGCGCATCCTCATAACCTTTCGCCAGTCCGACAATATACAGATTCTGCTTCGGATAAGCCTTCTGGCAGAGCTCTCTGGCCGGAATAATTTCCAGCAGATTTTTCTCATATCTGCAAAGTACAATGAGAAACGCATTTGTAAGGCACTTATTATGATTAATTTTCCATTTTAAACGTCTGATTTTTGCTTTTTTCTTAGGGATACTTTCCCCAATATATAAATTTTCATACCAAATCATCCAGACTCCTTGCGGCATTTATACTTTTTCCAGCCAGCCCGACGTTCCGCCTGACCGTAACAGTCCATAGCATCTGACCTGTTACGGTAAACATCCATTGGAAACTGCTTTTGTAATGGACGCAGGATACGTCTTATTTTTTGTTGTATATTCTATCCTTTTATGGATATATGTGGATACACCAGTCTCTTACAAAAGGACTGAATAGCCCAGTCCTTTTGCCAGTTCTTGCGGATCCTTAAAAATATTTTTTGCTTCCCCACAGATTACTCTTTTTCAAGCTGAGATATTCATTATAAGCCTGTTCCAGTATCTGCTTTTCATTGGAAAATTTCAGCAGATGGTAAGCTTCATGAAACTTATAGTAACCGGAGTCCACAAAATATTCTTCCCATTGTGGCTTGCTGTAATAATTGTCCGCCATCATAAGATACCAGTGAACTTCCTTTTCCACTGTATCCTCCGGTACATTAAAAGTATACTGGCTTTTACCAATGTATTTGATAATCGCCGCACTCACACCAGTCTCTTCCAGTACCTCGCGGGCTGCGGTTTCTTTATAGTCCTCGCCCTGCTCAACGGTTCCTTTTGGCAGAACCCATCCCTCGTACTTGTTTTTATAGTTTTTATAAAGCAGCAGAATCTTACCACGGAATATTACCACACCACCACAACTCGTTGCCTCTATCATTACAACACCTCCTGATGTGGTTCCTGTTTCAGGCGGAAAGCTTTACCTGAAAACAAATAACTAATCAGTAGTATACCCCTTTTTTGTTTCACATGCAAGAAAATCGTGCTTCTTTATTTTATTTTCACAAATTACTTAAAAGTGTTACATTCTGGCTGTGCGGACGCCGGATGGGAGGTGGGGATCTGTCTGCCTGTTCCTATTCCAGAATACTTAGAGCTTCTTACATTCTGGAAACCGGAACAATGAAACAGGGC
>CANTHI010000067.1 GCA_947653505.1 uncultured Eubacterium sp. | reverse complement strand
TATAACATACTTTACTGGATAAATTGTGACTAAATTCTGAACAATTGTGGCTGCCTGTATACTGACTGCCTGTGGCAGCAATTCACTGATAACAACCAAAAATGAACCTGTTGCAAACGCAGTCTACACAAACGATTACGTATCCCTTGCCCCATATACAGGACTGAAAGCGGAAAAGAAAAATTATATCGTGACTGAAAAAGCTGTCAAAAACCAGATGCATGAAGTAATGGCGGAATTTGTCGATTATCAGTCTGTCAGCCGTGCTTCCAAATCCGGAGATTATGTCCAGACAGACTTTAAAGCTTCCATTGATGGTTCTGTTGTCGTACAGGAGGAAAAGTATGATTTTACCATCGGTGCCGAAGAATATGGAAAAGAATTTGATAAGAAGCTGACGGGTGTTTCCATTGGAGATGAGCTGAATTTTTCCCTGGATTTTGATTCTGATTTTGTAGATGTGGAATGGGCCGGAAAGACGGTAGATTTTGAGATCCGTGTGACTGATATTCAGGAGGAGCTCCTGCCGGAGCCTACCGATGCTTTTCTCAGCGAAAATACTGCATATCATTCGTATCAGGAATTTTCAGATGCGGCCCGTAAAGAACTTTTGGAACTCTATGAGGAGGAAAGTACACAAGAACTGGAAGAAAATCTGCTCCAGCAGGTGATCGATGCCTCCAGTATCCTGCAATATAAAAAAGAAGATTATAAGCAGGCAGAAGAAACGATTCACAATGCCTATCTGAGTTACCTTGAAATATTCGGCATGGAAGATCTGGATGACGTCTATGACTTTCTGGAGCTGACACAGGAAGATGTCGAGGAGGAAATCCAGTCCTCACTTTACCGCACACTCGTGATTAATGCGATTATCGAAAATGAACATCTTACCTTAAGTGATGAGGATTACGAGAACGGTATCCTGCATTACATGGAACAGACGGAAACCGAATCCAGGGAAGAATTTCTGAATACCTATTCGGAGGAAGAAATCCGTACACAGGTTCTGGAAGATAAAGCGCTGAAATTTTTAACGGATCATGCCGATGTTACTGAAACAGATGCCCGGCATGAAGACGCCTAGTACGGCGTTGCTGAAATAACGATGAATAGCCAAAATGTAACATATTATGAAATGTAAATGTTACACTTATCTGCTTAAATTCGTGCATATGGAGCAATGCCAGGTGCATCGCTGACTGCCGACATAAAACTGCCGCAAAATAACATGTTGATCCGGTTGTGCTATTTTGCGGCAGTTACTTACTTCCGGTTAATTGATTTTCAATTTAACTATCTCTCCCTTATCTTCGATTTTGCTGTCCTGATAAGCTTATTGCTCCATCTGCCTGCCCAAAAATCCCGCTGCGGTCATGGCCAGCTTGCTTTCCGTCTCGCCCATTTTTGTCTTTTCGTCTTTATTATATAAAATGACAGAACCGATCGCATCACCTTCACAAATAATCGTGCTGATCGCCTGAGAAGCATATTCTCCATTATCGTCTAATGTCACTTTAACAAATTCACTTTCTTCCTTGCTGGCTACCATACTGTTGCGGTCTTCTATAATACATTCCAGCTGATGGCTGATTGGCTTGCCTTCAAAATCCTTTTTTCCATTTCCGGAAGCCGCTATGACATGATCACGGTCTGTAATACATACCAGCATACCTGTCGTCTGCGCCAATGATTCGGCATATTGTCCAGCAAACTCACTCAGTTCGCCGATCGGAGAGTACTTTTTAAGGATAATCTCGCCTTCACGGTCCGTAAATATTTCCAAAGGATCCCCTTCACGAATCCGTAAAGTCCTTCTGATTTCTTTAGGGATGACGACTCTCCCCAAATCATCTATCCGTCTGACTATTCCTGTAGCTTTCATATGAAAAATTCCTCCATTTACAGATTTTACTTGATGCCGTTGTAGTATCTGTAAAATTCAGACTTTTATACATGAAGCCACCGGACAGTCAGTGCAGGATCATATGAATCTGTCCGTTTTGTAAGCATACTATTCTATTTTGTTTTATTTTTTACTTTTTGATATTTGTTTCATAGTCTCCAGCTCCTGTTTGCTGCATTCATACTGGCTGTAGCGTGCCTTGTGGTACAAGCGTATTCTCTGCACTTTTTGTTCCCAGGTCTCATCCGTTTCTTCCATCAGCATCTGCTCCAGTTCGGTTGTGGTTTTTGTGGCCGGAATCTGCGTTCTGCCACCAAACTGTTTCCGGATATTTTTCTTATACAGATGACGGATTTTCTGATTGATTCCCTTTTCTGCCTGTAACTGCTTTTTCTGCCTGTTTTTTACAATCCGTACTTTCAGAGGATTTTCCCATAAGAACTCGCTGTCATCTGTTGTCTGGGGATGCTTTTCATAAAACCGACGGTAAAGCTCATAAAAAGTCCTGACCAGCAGATATACCATTCCTGCTGCAAGCAGAATACCGGCAACAGTAACCAGAAGCGACGATAAAAATTGCGCCAGTGCAGAGGTTTCTCCGCCCTCCGCCATTGGCATCTCTCCCTGTGTGCTTTCTTCAAAAAACTCCATGTGAGGCGCTTCTCTTGTAAATATCCACAGAAGACACATCAGTATCCTGCGAATCAGCATCCGGAGCAGTCTGCCGGCTCCGTCAGCCAGACTGCTTACCGGAAGATATGGCGTGAGCAGCATTCCTGCAATGAAAAATACAAGAAAGATACCAAGCAGAATCCGGCTGATGCCTTTCATCTGATTTACAGGCAGATTTTCAATTCTTTCATTCGATTCCAGAAAGTCCGTTGTTCCCGAAAGATTCTGATATACGACAAATAAAATCAGAAATAAAAAAACCTCATAATAGCAGATTTTCATTACCTGTACACGATTCCCCTGCCACGCTGCCAGATAACATACAAAGAATAAAATCAGGTATGCAATCGAAGGACACGCTTCTCCGGCATCCGGATCCGGATCTGAAAGACGCACATGCATAGAAGCAAGTGCCAGAAAAGCAGCACCGCCTCCGATCACAATACGCTCCTCCATAGCCGGAAAACAAAGCACAAAAACGCCGCTTATCAGAATGTGTGAAAGCAAAAACAAGGAATATTTCCTGCATTTTCTGCGGATTACAGCAAATAACAGCATGGGAATATATAAAATCAAAAGCTGCAGATTCATCTGCATCGTTTTTTCAGAAACAATATTATAAATCACACACAACAGACTGTGCACCATCAGGCCTTTCATTCCCAGCGCAAGCAGATCCTCATACATTTCGTCCCGACGCATTCTGCTCCACCTCCCACCGCACAATCGTACCCTGTTTCACAGGAGTCGTTTTTTGCTCCATCCACGGATGCAGCGGCAGAATCCAATAACTGCCACAGGAATCCGCAGCCAGCTTTGCAAACAGCGTACGGACGTTTTCCCTCTGTGATGTGGAGATCATCACATAAAGCAAATCTTTAGAAGAATGGATCTCGTGCTGTCCGTCAAACGTTCCAAATTCCGCCATTTTTTGTGAAAGGTCCAGTCTGGCCAGGCTCTCCCGGATCTGAATCAGGTGCTGCCGGTCTGCACCCGGCATAATATCCATCGGTTTGCCGCTCAACAGATCTTTTGCATTGCTATAAATTCCTACAGGGATTCCCTGTGTCAAAAACATCTCGGAAAGACTGTTTGCAATGCGGATACTTTCTTCCCGCAGCTGCTGATATTCCATCATCGACTCAGATTCCAGATTCAGCAGCAGACAGACTTCCTGCCGTACTGTATAGCCATGCAGATTGGTGCGCAGCTCTCCCGTACGGGCTGTGGCCTTCCAGTTCACATCCCGCATACTGTCAGATGGTATATAAGGACGGATCCCCTGAAATTCAAATGGATCTTCATACGTATACCGTCTGGTCAGAATATCTCCCATCATCTTTTGATACGGAATCAGCAGACGTCCTGTATCTGCCTGCCCCGGATAAACATAGATGCTGGTATCACATGCAAGCTCCATCCCCAGATGCTTTTCCATAAACAAATCTGTTGAATCTACACTGATCTGCCGGATGGTATAAAATCCACGGCGAATGCCTTTAAACTTTAATCTTCGTATAATTTTCTGGTACATCATGACAGAAAAAATATCATTTTTGTAGCAGCGGTCTGTAACCGATATATTTCCTTCCTGCATAAAATCCAGATGCCGGTCTGCCTCAAACTTCACCCGCAGCATGGGAAGCGGCAGACATTTCTGATTCACAATCGTCTCGCACAGCTCTCCTTCCTCCTGCTCCATAATTGCATGCTGCGTAAACCGTACCTCCGCCATGAGGTTTTTGTTCCAGTACTTCTGATATAACAGCTTCTGCAGCAGATAAATACAGGCCGCTCCAAAAACAATATATATAATCCTCATATAATTATAGATCCTCATTCCATGCACTTGCGCATATTAGCGCATCATACGAGCCAGAAGCCTTCCGCCCGGAATCGAGTACAGCTCATCTTCACTAAAGCAGCGGATCTGCAGAATCACGACTCCATAGACGATAACTGCCGCTCCTATCGCCATCAAAGAAACAATATATACATTTTTGAACGCCTCATAAAATACCTGATACACCGCAAATGCTACCATTCCCATCGCCACGGAAGCGAGCAACGGCTTGATAAATGTATTGAGATATTCCCACCGATAGCCGATTCTTTTCGTAATCGCATAACAATTCAGCATACTGACGATCATTGGGAAAATGACGTTGCAGATCACCAGCGCATATACATTCAGCTCCGTAAATACGAGCAGCACTCCCAGCAGCACGATATGAATCCCAAGCGAAACAGCCGAATGAATCACCGGCAGCTTCATATAATTATATCCCTGCAGGATAGAAGTCGTCAGTGTAGACAACGCATAAAAAATAACTGCACCTGATCCCATCGTAAGCAGTAAAATGGCCTCTTTCTGGTATGTAACAAGACTTGGGAACAGCATTTTCATAATCGGTTCCGCCAGCACCGTCAGTCCTACCGCAGATGGAAACGCAATAACCATGTTTACTTTTATAACCTGTGTGATTTTCTGGTTTACTCCCTTCATATCGTTCTGCATTCTGGATAAAACAATACTCGGAAGTGTAGACGCCGCCATTGCAGTGGCAACCGCTACCGGAAGATTCACCAGCTGATTATACTGCGCATTGTAAACACCCTGCAGTGAAGTCACGACTTCGTCTTTAAAACCATGCATTGCCATCAGATTTCCAAACATCAGATCATCAATCGTGTAACCGATCTGATATACCGTCTGGCTCAGAATTACCGGAATAATCGTCAGAAACAATCCTTTATATATCTCCCTGCCGGATTCAATCTGCTCCCCCGGATTGATCTTATTCATATAGCGGTTTCGCGTCGTTCCAAACAGATACATAATAAACAGAAGCGCTGTCGCTGCACCTGCCAGCGTGCCGAGCGTACCGCCTGCCGCCGCATAAGAAGCCGCCTGCTCTGATGCCCCGTACATTTTCATAAACTGCCAGGTAGCAAACACACTGATCGCAGCATTAACCATCTGCTCCAGAATCTGGGACACCGAGGTAGGCACCATATCCCCATGCCCCTGAAAATACCCGCGAAATACTCCCAGCAGCGCTACGATAAACGTCGTTGGAGCCAATACCCGCAACGGCCGTGCAATACCAGGTCTGTGATATATTTTTTCCATTGCTCCCGCACCCAGATACAGAACATTCATAGCCAGCATTCCCGCAATCAGGGCATATACCAGTGCACTGACCAGCACCCGGCGCATATTCTGATATTCCGCCTTTGCAACTCTTGCAGATACCATTTTAGATACCGCCAATGGCAGACTATAAGAAGAAATCGTCAATGCGATTCCGTAGATTCCAAACGCTACAGAATAAAGACCATTTCCTTCTCCACCCATCATATTGCTCATTGGGATGCGGTACGCAAATCCAATCACTTTTGTAATAATTCCTGCTCCAGCCAGAATACCTCCCTGAAGCAGTACATTTTTCTTTTTTTCGGCCATATGGTCATATCTCCTGATTCATGGCAGTGATTCTGCTCTGCCCTCGTGTCAGATCACAGGGTTCTTGTGTAAACAGTATAGATAGGAACAGTATACCATATTTTTCTTGCAATTTTAACTGTTTTTCAATATTTTATTATAGTATAATATACGGAATAGGAGAAAAAGGAAAGGAGCACATCATGAATATCGTATTTTTAGACGCCGACACCATCGGCAAAGACATTGATCTGACAAAGTTTGGGCAGCTTGGCTCTGTCACCATCTACGGATTTTCCTCTCCGGAGGAAATGCGCGGGCGGATTGCGGATGCTGACGTCATTATCTTAAACAAAATGCTTGTAAACGCCGGTACACTGGCAGAAGCTTCTCACTTAAAACTGGTCTGTGTCACAGCAACCGGCACAAACAATCTGGACAAAGAATATCTGGCCCGGCGGGGAATCGCATGGCGCAATGTTACCGGATATTCTACAGAATGTGTCACGCAGCATACGTTCGCAATGCTGTTTTATCTTTTAGAAAAACTGCCCTATTATGATAACTATGTAAAGAGTGAAGCCTATGTAGACAATACAACCTTCACGCATTTTGACAATGTATTTCAGGAATTATACGGGATGACATGGGGGATTCTCGGACTTGGTGCAATCGGGCAGCGTGTCGCGCAGGTCGCCCGCGCATTTGGCTGCAACGTCATTTATTATTCTGCTTCCGGTCAGCATAATCATCCGGACTACGAACGTGTGTCTTTTCAGGAGCTGCTATCCGAAAGTGACATTCTTTCCGTACATGCGCCACTAACAGACCGGACCGAAGGACTGATGAACCGTGACGCCTTCCAGCAGATGAAAAAAAGCGCTATTTTCCTGAATCTTGGCCGTGGACCGGTTGTCGTGGAGCAGGATCTCGCTGACGCCCTGCAGGCAGGAGAACTGGCGGCTGCAGGGCTGGATGTATTATCCGCAGAGCCAATGCGTGCTGATAATCCGTTAAAATCCATCAAAGACAGCGGAAAGCTTCTGATCACACCGCATATCGCATGGGCCGGAGTCAGAACCCGTCGCCGGCTGATGGACACGATCTGGCATCAGATCCAGACATTTTTTCAGGACAGCCAGATGTAACCATACGTACAGGACAGCATTATTCTCCCAGTATCCAGTCCAGACCGCTGTGAAAAGACTGTTGTCCTAAAAATTTACCCAGCCGCTTTCCTGTCTCATCATACGCAGCCTGATGTGCATCTGTCTCATAAAGTTCATTCAGCAGCTTTAAAGCCTTCTGGTAGCGTCCGGAGGCTTTTTTTATCAGCTCTGGCACGCTGTCACAAAAGCTTTGCTGCAAATCCCACGGATTATGCCATTGCCTGTGTTCCAGATTCAGCGGATCTTTTGTAGATTGTACAAAATCATCCGGTATCACAGGTGATATCTGGGGCCGCCCGAATAAAATCCGTTCAGCCGTTTCCGCCACCTGCCGTTTATAATTATGGGGATTATACGTCAGTCTCGTTCCGATCTGCATCGACCATATTGCTCTGGAAAAAAAACTTTTCCCAAGCCCCAGCTCTTCATATACATTATGGTATGCATCATACAAAATCTCTGCCACTATACCTGCTGCCTTTTTATCAACCGCAATCGTCTTTCCATATGGAAACGCAGACGGAAGACATTTTGCATACCGCATCAGCAGCGCTGCATCTATATCACACTCCAGCGCAATATGGTCTGCATACCCTTTTTTCTTTAATTCTTCTCCGATCCCGGTCCGGTCATAGACGTATGGATGCATCTGCGTATCCAGCACATAATGTCCGATAAATCCCGCCGCATACGCCTGCGCCATCTGTCTGTGTTCTGTCTTCGAAAAAAGCTCTGGTGCGTGGATCAGACATTCCAAAAAATCTCCTGTCCATCTCGTATGCGCAACAGACCCCGGCCGGACTTTTTTTAGCTGTGAAGCCAGATGATAGAAAAAAATATCCGGTCCCTGCAATCCCAGATGAAACACTTTTTTATGTCTTTGAATACTTTGCAGCAGCGTCTGACAGGAGCCCTCCTGCCAGAGCCGTCTGTAATTTTTGACTCCAAATATATAATGTGTTGTAAATCCCGGCATCTGTCCTGCCCCTCCTGCCTGTCATCTGCACGTTACGTACAGCTTTACTCCTTTGATCTCTTTTACCTGTGCCATAATTCCCGCTTCAATGACGACGTCATCTTCTGTGCTCCGCGCCGTCCATTCCTGGCCGTTAAAAACTGCGGTCCCGGTTCCTGCCCTGTTGTCAATCCGCTCAGAGACCAGCACCTCCCTGCCTATAACATCCTCATAATTTGTCCGGATATTATGCGGCTTTACATATTTCATGGCAAACGGTCTGGTGAAAAACAGCAGCAAAAGGGATACTGCAAAAAACAGGATAACCTGAACTACCAGTCCAAATCCCGCGATCGCAGAAAGCAGGGCTGCCAATGCTCCTCCCGCAAACCAGATACTTGTAAGTCCGACTGTGATAATCTCTGCTATAATAAACAAAATCATCAGTGCCAGCCAGATAAAAACCGGTGATGTTATAAATTCCCTCATAATCCAACCTCCTCCGTCTGCTGTCTGCTAAGACATCTGTATCTGATATATTTTATTTTTATTGTATCAGGAATGTGTGAAAATTACAATGTAAAGAAAAAAAATCCAGCCCCTGTCTTTTACAGTGGGCTGGTTTTTCCTAAAAATACAGGATATCTCTCGCTGCTGTGAACCTTATGATACCTTCACACCTCTGATCGCGCTATATTTACCATAGATTTTACGTTCCATCGAATCCACTTTGTATGCGCGGACCCTGATATAATAGATTTTTCCTCTCTGAAGGTTTTTCAGTGTTTTTGTTGTATAATAAGTCGATACTTTTTTCACATTCGATGAGAAATCCTTGCTTGTAGAATAAGCGATCTCGTAGCCTTCCGCTCCGTTTACCGCGTCAACCTTTACTTTCAGCTGTCCATTCTCATTGGATGCAAACGATGGAGTTGCTACCCGCTGTGGTTTTGTGATTCTTACCCACTGTGCGTACAGCACTGTCTCTGCATTCGGAATTGTGGATTTGCTGATTTTTTTGCCGCCGGATGCTTTGGTATACCAGCCCTTAAATCTGTAATTTGCCCGCTCAACAGTTGGCAGCGCGTCAATCTCATCTCCGACTGCAAGCGATATCTTCTGATAATTCAGATTCGTACCGCCATTCGGATGGAAGAAGATCTCATAAAACTGCTGATTATCTGTTACCGGAGGATTCTGGACTTCACCCGGCGTACCGCTTACAGTAATTTCGATTATTTTTGTGATTCCGCCATAAGTAACCTGTATCCGGTTTGTACCAGTCACCAGTGTACGTGACGATACGGAAAAGCTGTATACTCTCTCTGACGTTCCATTTGCATAATGCGCCTGTACTACCAGTCCGTCCGATACATTTGCTCCTGCATATTTCAGCCCGTTATACGCTACGGAGATATCTGTCAGTGCCTTGTTCGTGCTCCAATGCGCATAATATGTAATATTTTTGTTAATGATTGTAGATTCTGTCAGTCTGCTACCCTGTCCGTTTTCCGCAGTATACCATCCAAGAAACTGTGCGTTTTGCTTAGTAGTTACCGGCAGCGGGGAAATAGTTCCCATTTCATTTACTACGACCGGAGACACGGCACTGCCGCCCTCACTGTTAAAATAAACCGTATACGTTATTTTTGGCAGACCCAGATTAAAGAAATCCACATTATAGGAAACCGGAGTGCCAGTTCCTTTAATCGTTACCTGAAAAGAATCCCCGTTTCTATATTCTCCGATACTCTGCAAAGATGGACGGAAAATGATACATCCGGTCTGTCCATATGTATTATTATTTACATAAAAATCTCCATCTGCCGAAGAGTTTGAAAAAGTCCATGTCTTATAATCTCTGTAACGTGTCAGCGTTACCTGAATGTCATTCGCGTTTACAGTATGGCCCACACTATAGCTCCACGGATAATTTTCCTCAAAATATTCCACCGGCATCGTCCGTGCAGGCCATGCTACGCCTGACTCGTAGGCCAGTGTATTTGTCGTGTCTGTTGCATAAACACTGCTGAATGTGCCTTTGATCCCGCTTACTACACCAAATCCGGTTTCTTTCATCTGCGGATTCAGCAGCCATCTGCGCTGTTCCAGTGTCGCGATATCTGAGCCTTCTGCATTTCCCATCCAGGCAGATACGATCGTCTCGTTCAGTCCGCTCTGTCCCCAGGTTGTCCATGCGTTATTAGAATTTGTTGCTCCCCGTAACGCTGTCTGGTACAAAGTTTCTCCTATCGCATATGGACGGTCCGGATAATGGGAAGTCTGTCCATTTAAATAATTTACCAGCGCCGCTGCCTGTGCATATTCGCAATATTTACTGGAGATTGTGACATTATCAGAAATACCTGCAATATAACGCATCTGGTTAAGCATATTTAACGCGGACTGCTGCGTCGCCTCGGTCAGCCTGCCCGGATCATACGGCAGTTCTGTATAAGGATTTTTGGTAAAGCTGAGGCTGTCATTTCTGCCCGCATGGTTAGACGCTACATAACTGCGGATTTCCTGCTGCGTCCGGTATCTGATATTCATGCCCTGTGAATAAGTGGAAGCATGTACCTGCATATGACTCCCGCTAAATAAAACTGCCGTCATCATAACAAAAAACATGGAAAACGTAATCATAAAATACTTCTTTTTTTTGTCTGATAAATTCATGTGAACTCCTTTCTGGATAAGTTGTGTGTGTTTCAATGCCATCTGCTGTATGATTTTCTATGAACTCAGCCTGTCCTCTTTGCTACAATCACCAGACGTCCGTTTGGTTTTGAATATTCACAGGTGGACAGCATTAACAGCTGGTCTCCATACTGCAGCCGCTCTCCGGTATCATACAGCTGATTCTCTGTTACAAAGTCTGCACATTCCGAAAACTCCTCCTTAGAATGATAGTTATAAAACCGGTAATACCGGAACCCTTCTTCTGATGTCCCACCAGCTAATGATGTCTTTTCCTTCCATATTGCCTT
>CANTHI010000066.1 GCA_947653505.1 uncultured Eubacterium sp. | reverse complement strand
GTGCGGATAAAAATGCAGTTTTGAAGTTTTTCATTTCCTCTTAAGCTCGCGCCTATGGTTCCGGTTCCCTCATAAATACTGCATTTTATCTGCAAAACCACAAAAAAGTACAGCAGAAAAGAAGATATCCCTGAAAAAAGTATAGCTGAAAGAAAATATCTGTGTTATGATACTTCTATAATGACAGAAACAACACAGGACACAGCATCGCAGGATCCTTTCGTTGTTCAGACTTATACAATTCAGACAGGAATCGCTCGATGCAGGGGAGGAATCGCTCGTCATGGAAAGAATTATGGAAAGAATCAGGAAAAAAATCAGAAAAAGAGTCACATGCAAAAGAATGCAAAAACCATACATACAGCAAAAAGACCTAAGATTGCGCGGAAAATATCAGCTGCTGTCGCTCGCTGCGGCGGGTGCACTGCTTTTGGCAGGCTGTGCAAAGGATCAGTCTGCAAGGGATACCGGTCTGCAATTGGACGAATCGCAAAACAGGCAGGGCCGGGAAGCGGATACAGAGCAGGGCCGGGAAACGGTCAGCCTGCAGGTCTGGGGCGCTTTGGAAGATACAGAGCTGATGGAGCAGGTGCTGCTGCAGTTTCAGCAGCAATATCAGGATCAGGCGGATTTTCAGATTACGTATCAGGAGCAGGGGGAATCCGGCTGCAAGGATGCATTGCTGGCAGGGCCGCAGGAAGGTGCGGATGTGTTTGCGTTTGCGGACGACCAGCTGCAGGCTCTGGCGGCTGCGGGTGTGCTCGAGCCGCTGGAGGATGCGGAGGTGATACGTACGGAGCATCTGCCAAAGGCGGTGGAAGCGGCTTCTGTCGCGGATACGGTGTATGCGTATCCTCTGACTGCGGATAATGGGTATTTTATGTACTATAATAAAGAGTTTTTTTCTGAAGAGGATATTATATCGCTGGAGCGGATGCTGGAGATTGCTGCGGATAATGGGAAATATCTGGCGATGGACTGGTCTTCGGCGTGGTATGTGTATGCCTTTTTTGGAAATACCGGTATGCAGGCGGGGCTGAATGCGGACGGAATTACGAATTTTTGCACATGGAATGATAAAGAGGGTAAGATCAAAGGCGTGGATGTGGCCCGCTCAATGCTGCAGATTGCCAAAAGTCCCGGATTTTCAAACCGGACTGATGCGGAGTTTTTACAGGGTGTGCAGGATGGCACTGTGATTGCCGGAGTCAGCGGCGTCTGGAATGCGGTAGCCATAGAAGAAGCGTGGGGAGCGGATTATGGCGCGGCGAAGCTGCCTGCCTTTACCTGTGCGGGGCAGCAGGTACAGATGGCATCGTTTTCCGGGTGCAAGCTGATTGGCGTGAATGCGTATTCCCAAAACCGGAAATGGGCGGCGAAGCTGGCAGAATGGATCGTGAGTGAAGAGAATCAGACGCTGCGGTTTGAGATGCGCGGGCAGGGTCCGTCCAACAGACAGGCAGCCGCGTCCGGACAGGTGCAGGAGTCGCCGGCGATTTCCGCGCTGCTGGCGCAGTCAGAGTATTCGCATCTGCAGAGGGTAGGTGGTAAGTTCTGGGAGCCGGTAGAGACTTTTGCAGGAAATATGGCGCTTGGAAATGCGACGGGGGAAGATCTGCAAAAACAGCTGGATCAGATGGCAGAGCAGGTGACAGCCAGATAGTGTATGACGGCAGGACCTGTGGCAGAGCAGGGACAGCCGGGTAGCGTATGACGGCAGGACCTGTAGGATATACAACAGATATCAGGAGGGGTTAAAAATGAACAGCAGGCTCAGCATACAGAAACGTCTGATCTTACCGATTTTACTGCTTGGAATTGTGGCGTTTCTTTCCAATATATTATCCGTATACAATATTCATCATGTCAATGCAAACGCGTCGCAGATCGTGGATAATCAGATGGCAGGAGCGGCAAAGCTGGCGGATATCCGCTGCTCTTTGCTGAATATACATAAAATGGCGCTGTCGCATATCGTTGCGTCGGATTATGAGACGATGATCACAGTTGTGACACAGATGAAAGCAGAAGAACAGGCGCTCGATGAGGATCTGGAAGCTTATGAAAGCTATGTCACTGCAGAAGAACTGCCTGTTTATGAGGAGCTTGGTGAAAATTATAACGACTTTAAACAGGCGCTGATCCGGCTGGTATGTGCCAGTGCGGACAGTAAGACTACGAAAGCTTATGCGTGTGCCAATGACGAAGTAGCTGTATACGCAGCGGAGGCAGAGGAAAAGATCCAGACGCTGGTCAGTGGGATTGATACAAGAACACAGATGGCCAGACAGAAGCTGACCGGGGTATATTTTAGCTCAATTGTAATCAGCGGGATTACAATTGCTGCTGGTCTGGTGCTTATGATTCTGGCAGTCAGCATTATTTTAAAATATGTCGTAAAGCCAATCAAAAATATGATGCAGACGCTGCAGGGCAGCTCGGAACGCATTAATCTGGTGGTAGACGAGGTTCTGGGTAAAACAAAGACTTCCAGTAAAAGTACAAAAGATCTGCATACTTTAATGGAAGCGCTCTCGGCGGCGATTCAGAAGGTAGCGCAGAATGCTACAAGAATCAGTGCCAACGCTTCGGATGTCAATGAAGATGTCAACGATATGGTAAAAGAGTGCGGGACCATTGCCGACTATGCCTCTGCGATGAAGGTCCGTGCAAGTGAGATGGAGCAGACAGCCCAGACCAATACGGAAGTTATTGGCGTAAAAGCATCCGATATTCTGGTAGAATTAAACGAAGCAATTGAAAACAGCAGGAGTGTGGATCAGGTCAACGCCCTGACAAAAGAGATTCTGTCGATCTCAGCTTCCACAAACCTGATTGCGCTAAACGCTTCTGTGGAAGCCTCCCGCGCAGGGGAAGCGGGCAGGGGATTTGCAGTTGTGGCAGGAGAAATCCGCGAACTGGCAGATTCCTGTGCAAAGACGGCAACCAGAATACAGGAGGTGAATCAGGTTGTCACCAGAGCGGTTTACAATCTTTCCCAAAATGCACAGGATCTGATCGACTATATGAATGATACGATACTGGCACAGTTCCAGCTTTTTGTACACGCCGGCCGGCAGTATAAAGAGGACGCTTCTTATATCGAAAAGGAAATGGAGCAGTTTCATAATAAAACCCAGCATCTGCGCAGCGCGATGGCGGAGATCGTGTCGTCTATTAAAAGTATTACAAACGCAATTGATGAAGGAGCCGGAGATATCCGCGGAGTCGCAGGCAGCACCAGAAGTCTTGTTGGAAATATGGCAGATATTACAAGCAGGATGGATATTAACAAAGAAATTGTGGAGAAGCTGCGGGAGCAGACGGAAATATTCGCAAATCTCTAAAGAAAGGCGCAAATATCACTGTACTTTTATCCAGCGTCCGGCGATCAATGTTTCATAAAAATCAGAAAGGGGATGCAGTTTGAACCAGAAGTTAAAAGAAAAAATTATGGAATCGCTTTCAGCGGTACTGCCGATTACAGGCATTGTCCTGTTTATCAGTATTCTGCTTGTGCCGCTAAAGCTTGCAACGATGTTTATGTTTTTAACAGGAGCGGTCATGCTCGTAGTCGGCATGGGATTTTTCCAGCTTGGAGCGGAAATGTCGATGACGCCGCTGGGCGAAGGCATTGGTGTACAGATCTCAAAAACGAGGTTTATCGCTCTGATTATCGCGATTGGATTTACGATGGGACTGATCATTACGGTTTCGGAGCCGGATCTGCAGGTTCTGGCGCAGCAGGTGCCCTCGATTCCGAATATGACGCTGATCTTAACGGTTGCGGTTGGTGTCGGAATCTTTCTGGCGGTTGCGATTGTCAGGATTCTGTTTCAGATTAACTTATCCACGATTCTGATTGTGATGTATGTGCTGATGATTCTGATGTCTTATTTTGTACCGAAGGAGTTTCTGGCCGTTGCGTTTGACTCTGGCGGCGTGACAACAGGTCCGATGACAGTGCCGTTTATTATGGCAATGGGTGTCGGCCTGGCGTCGGTCAGAGGGGACAGGAATGCTTCGAGCGACAGCTTTGGTCTGGTAGCGCTTTCCAGTATCGGGCCGGTGCTGGCGGTGATGATTCTGGGATGTTTTTTCCATCCGCAGCAGGCGGCTTATGCGACGCTGGAGGTGGCGGATGTTGTGACGACGAGGGATCTGCTCTGGGAGTTTCTGACCAGTATGCCGCCTTATGTAAAGGAAGTGTTTGTTTCGCTGCTTCCGGTGGCTGCGGTATTTGCGGTGTTTCAGCTGGCCAGCCACCGCTATCAGCAAAGGCAGGTGAAGCGTATTCTGATCGGATTTGCGTATACTTACATAGGACTTGTGCTCTTTTTGTGCGGGGTAAATGTAGGCTTTGCGCCGGTTGGTTCTTTTCTGGGAAAGGAGATCGGAGCTGCGGGGTGGCGGTGGCTGCTGATGCCGATCGGGATGCTGATTGGCTATTATATCGTAAAGGCAGAGCCTGCCATTCAGGTGCTGAATCATCAGGTCGAGGGTGTGACAAACGGCGCGGTGTCGGCAAAGGCCATGAACCGCTGTCTTTCGATCGGCGTATCGGTCAGCGTGGGGCTTGCGATGCTGCGTGTACTGACCGGATTGCCGATTTACTGGATCGCGATACCGGGCTATATCATCGCGCTTGTATTTTCGCGTTTTGTTCCAAAGATGTTTGTCGGTATCGCGTTTGACTCCGGCGGGGTAGCCAGCGGTCCGATGACAACGACGTTTCTGATTCCGCTCAGCATTGGCGCCTGTGAAGCGGTCGGTGGAAATATTATGACGGACGCGTTTGGCGTGGTCGCGCTCGTGGCACTGACGCCTTTGATCGCTGTGCAGATTATGGGGATCCAGTACCAGCTCGTAAGAAAACGCTCCGGACAGGGTGCCACGGCAGATGTGGCGGTGGAAACACCTGTGCTTGCGGAAGATACGATTTACGATTTCGAAGAGGATGATATTTACGATTTTGAGGAAGATATTTTTGAAGTGGAGGAGGATGGACAATGACAGCCAGTCATCAGAAACAGGCTTTTCAGATGTTATTTCTGATTGCCGCGCCGAAGCTGGTGCATAAGGCAGAGGAACTGTACCGGGAAGGGATGGTGCCGGTGCAGTATATTATGCACGCGCAGGGCACGGCTTCCAGTGAGATTATGGATATGCTGGGACTTGGAGGCGTGGAAAAAGATGTGATGCTTAGTATGCTGCCCAAACCACTGGCGGATACGATGTTAAGAAAGCTGCGCCATACACTGCATCTTGGGATGCCGAATACGGGAGTGGCTTTTACCGTCACGATGTCCAGCTGCAGCGGACATATGATCCGGCTGATGGAAAGCGCCGGGGTGCAGGAAGAGGAAAGATCAGGAAGGAATGAATGGGACGAGATGGAAAACGAATACAGTGCGATTATGGCAATTGTCAATCAGGGGTTTAGTGAGGAAGTCATGAATGCTGCAAGGCCGATGGGCGCGTCGGGCGGAACCGTATTCCACAGCCGGCGCATCGGCAGCGAAGAGGCGATGAAGTTTTGGAATATCAGTATCCAGCAGGAGCGGGAGGTCGTGCTCATACTGGCAAAAAAAGAAAATAAAAAGGCGATTATGCAGGCGGTGAATAAAGCATGCGGAATGCAGAGCAAGGCAAACGGGATCGTGCTCTCACTTCCGGTCGATGAGATTATCGGGGTGAATTGAGCTGGCGGTATTCACTCGGGCTTACGCCCATTTTCTGGCGGAAGATTCTGGAAAAATACAAAGGATCGATATAGCTGACCGAGTGTGCGATGGCGCGCACGGACAGCTGGGTCGTCTTTAATAAAATGCAGGCCTGTCTTATCCGGTAATCCAGCAGATAGCTCTGGATGGATACGCCGGTAAAGGCTTTAAAAATCCGGTGCAGATACGAGCGGTTTAAGCCCAGATGATCCGCGATGTCCTGAATGGTCAGAGGATCACAGTAATGCTCTTCCAGATAGCGGAGCGCCTCTTCTGCGTGGCCCGTCTTTTCTATGGCAGGGATGTACTGCTCATTTGGAAATCTTTCTGCCAGCAGAAACAGATATTCATACAAAATACTGTTCATGACAAGATCACGGTTGCGGGAAAGCTGGTCTGCGTCTGCCATCTTTTCGTGACAGCGGCGCAGATCCTCATCCTGCCCGAAATGAACGGTCAGACACTGCGGCAGGGACGTACGTTCCAGATAGCCTTTGATTTTGATTCCCTGCATACCGATCCACGTATAGGTCCAGGGGGTATGCAGATCCGCTTCGTAGTAGATAAGTTCTTCAGGACAGATCAAAAATGCATCCCCTTCCTTTAGACGGAAAATATTTCCCCTTGCCTTATAAATCCCCGTACCGCCCAGCACATAGTGAATCAGATAGCCGTTGCGTAAAATCGGGCCGTAGCTGTGTCCTGGCGCACAGCTTTCGTAACCGCATGTATAGATCATTGCGTCTATGTTCCGGTAAAAGTCGTTGGAAAAATGATAGTCAAACATGAAATCCTCCCTTTCTCCGTTCATTCAGGTCGTGTGGTAACAGTTCGGATAACCCATTGAACTGTTACGTATCCGGCCATCAGAAATCGCTTCGCGATGGGCTGGATACCTGCAACCACTACATTTTCATACGGTCAGCGCAGCACATGCGCAGACCTGCCTGAACTGTTACGTCGTGTGTTCCAATGGTCATAAAGTTCGATGGGAAAGTCACATATCTCCATATACATTTGATCCTAACACGTTATAATAGAAAATACAAGAGGCAGTAAAAATGACTGTGGCCGCAGGATACGCCTTAAAACAAAGTAAATGGAGGAGTATGAAATGGACGCAAACAAACGGCAAAGGTATGAAAAAATATCCATAGAGCTTACGAAACTCGCAGGCGGGAAGGAAAATATTCAGGGAGTAGCCCATTGCGCGACACGGTTAAGAATCGTCTTAAAAGACAATGACGCGGCAGATTTAAAGGCAATGGAAGATGTGGATCTTGCCAAAGGAGTATTCGTCGCAGGCGATCAGGTGCAGATTATTTTTGGAGCGGGCCTTGTCAATGACGTATATGAGGTGTTTGCAGAGCACAACAATATGAAAAATATGAGCCTGAGCGATCTGAAAACAGTGGCAAATAAAAAAATGAACCCGTTGCAGAGAATCATTAAGGCATTATCGGATGTGTTTGTAGACATTATGCCGGGGATTCTGGCGGCTGCGCTTCTGACCGGACTTTCCGGTGTACTCGGCAACTTTGACATCGTAAAAGAAAATGATACGCTGTATGGCATCAACCGGCTGATCAATATTTCGTCCGGAGCGATTTTTGGATTTTTACCGCTGGCAGTCGCATACAGTGCCTGCAAACGCTTTGGCGGCAGGCCGATTCTGGGTATTGTCATGGGCTGTATTATGCTAAGCAACAGCCTGGCAGACGCTTATGCTGCGGCGCAGGGAACCGTGGAAGTAACAACGCTGCGTATTTTCGGGCTGGGTGTGGAGCTTGTCGGCTTTCAGGGTGGTATTATCGTAGCGCTTCTGATGGGATTTGTAACCGCAAGGCTGGATCTTTTCTTTGAGAAAAAAGTACCAGAAGTTATCCGGCTGCTCGTATCACCGCTGCTTACGACGCTGACAGGCGCGCTGCTGTTATTTACGCTGATCGGGCCTGCAGGACGCGGGCTGTCTTCGGGCATTACAAACGCGCTCGTATGGATGACACAAAATCTCGGCGTATTCGGATATGCTGTATTTTCCGGTCTGCAGCAGCTCGTGGTCATTACCGGTCTGCATCATATTTTCGGAGCGATTGAAGCACAGCTTCTGGCGGATACGGGCCGCAATTTTATCAATCCGTTAATGTCCGTTGCAATCATTGCACAGGGCGGCGCGGTGCTGGCATATCTGGTAAGACACAGAAAAAACGTAAAAGTCAGGGAATTGTGTATCCCAAGCTTTATCTCCGTATTATTTGGCATTACAGAACCGGCTTTATTCGGAATCAACTTAAGATACCGTTTTCCGATTATCGGCGGATGCATCGGCGGGGCTTTCGGCGGTGTCGTGGTTTATCTGACCGATCTGGCAGCGCTTGGATTTGGAACGACGGTAGTACCGGGAATCGCACTGGCAGATCCTGCCGGAAACGGATACGTGAATTATATCATTGCGCATGTGGTTGCAATTGCAGGCGGATTTCTTATGACACTGATATTGGGAAAATTTATGGATCAGACTGTGGATGATGCAGCGGCAGCTTCTGCAGTATCAGTATCCGAAGCATCCTTATCCGAAGCATCTGTATCCGAAGGATCCTTATCCGGAGAGCCTGTATCCGCAGCTGCAGGGCCGGAAGCGGATGTGCCACAGCAGGAGCTGTTTTTTGCCCATGCGAAGGGGCAGCTGATACCGATGGAAGAGGTAAAGGATGAAACGTTTGCAAATAAAGTACTGGGAGACGGAGTCGCAGTTGTACCGGAGTCCGGAAACGTTTACGCACCGGCAGATGGAACCATTTTAAGTATCTTTGATACGAAACATGCCGTATGCTTCACCAGCAGCTGCGGGACGGAGATTCTGATACATATCGGGGTGGATACGGTAAATCTGAAGGGGAAATTTTTCGAAGCCCATGTACAGGATGGTGACAAAGTAAAGAAAGGACAGCTTCTGATCTCATTTGATAAAGCGCAGATTGAAAAAGCCGGATATGATACGGTCATCCCGATGATCTTTACGGATCTTTCTGATGACCGCAGGCTGGAGCTTTCTGCACCGGGCCGCGCGCAGACGGATACGGTGGCAGCAGTTGTTCATAAAAAATAAGAGGAATCAGTATGAATCAGAAATTCATTTTTTTAGATATCGACGGAACACTGGTTTTTGAAATGAAAGCGCCGTCAGACCATGTCAGCAGGGCGATACGCGGCGCACGTGCAAACGGGCACAAAGTATTTTTATGCACCGGCAGAAACATGCCGATCATCGGACCGGATATCCTGGACGTAGGATTTGACGGAGTGATCGCAAGTGCCGGGAGTCATATAGAGGTTTGTGGAAGGGTGCTGTATGACAGCATCCTTCCGGAAGAAACGATACAGGAATGTCTGGACATCTTTCATAAACAGGGCATGTACTGCAGGATCGAGACGCCGGAGGGCATTTATACCGATCCCCAGATGGAAGCATTGCTGCTGCACGCGCAGGCAGACGCATCCAATTCCGAACTGATCCGCATGCAGAAGGAACTTGAAGCAGGGATCGCAATCCGCCCGTATGACGAGTATCCAAAAAAAGGCGCATACAAAATCTGCTTTACAAGCAGGGATCTTGCGTCCGTGGAGCAGACGAAACAATATCTGGGCGACAGATTTACGTATGCCGTGCATCCTTACGCAGACAGCAGTACCTGCTTTAACGGGGAGATTATTCCAAAAGGCATTGACAAAGGCAGCGGGATCCGTCTGATCTGCCAGCATTACGGAGCTGATTTGAAGGATACGATCGCGTTTGGCGACAGCATGAATGACTATGAGATGATGCAGACAGCAGGCATCAGCGTTGCGATGGGGAACGCATGTGAAGAGCTCAGACAGATAGCGGACCGGATCTGCAAAAATGTGTGGGAAGATGGAATTTACTATGCATTTCGGGAAATGAAGCTGGTGTAGGCGGTTACTTTTCATGGGTCAGGAACGCGTACCAGCTGCGCGTTCCGTGAGAATATAATTCAGGCGTGGGGCGATTTTGTGAAGTAAACTTTCCATATCGCCCCAAATCGTTACTATCGCGGCCCTTAGGGCGTGAATATCATGCAGGAGGACTGGAAAAATACGGGGCTGTGCTGGACAGCTGGCTGGATAAGTGGGACAGCTGCTGTTTTAGAAATTTTTTCATCTCTTTTAATCTTTGAATCTCTTTATCAATCTCATCTTCTTTTTGAGTGATCACTTGGGAAAATTCTTCTGGAGATCGCTTGTTCATATATTGTCTTATTTCTTCTAAAGACATTCCAGGTTTCTAAAGAATGCGAATTGCACGCAATTCGTTTATTTGCCAATCTCCAGTTGTAAAATAAAGGTTAGATGCTTTCATTTGATTTCCGACAAAAAAGTTGATCGGTGGGTTCCCCAATAGTCTATAATGGCATTGACTTGTTAGAATGTAAAGAAAAATATTAAATGGAAAACGTCAGATGATGTTTGAAAATGTATAGCACAAGGCTGAAATTGAAAACACTTGAAAAAATGGAATGCTAAAATTGAATGAAAAGATGGGGTGCCTAAAAAAGGGATGCATATTTTAAGGAGAAATTCATAAATGCCGAAGAGAAAAAAAAATAGGATGGAATACCGGTACTATCAGATGCCTCCGGGCAGTTTGATTCTGGCTTTTTTAGGAGAAAAGTGGATACAGACTTATGGTGAGGGCATTGATTGTCTCCACTTTCATAATTACATGGAAATTGGATATTGTTATGAAGGGCAGGGTAATATCCTAATTGGGGAAGAAGATTATCGTTTTGTTGGAGAGCAGTTTACAATTATTCCTCAAAATTGTCCGCATTTAACAAAAAGCGATACTGGAACAATGAGTCGTTGGGAATACTTATATTTTGATGTAGAAGAATTTCTGAGAGAGTTATACCCTGCATGTGGCGGGGAAAAACAGAGGGAATATATAAGGCGCAGAATTAATGCAAGGGCACTGTTTCAACGAAGGGAAAATATGCCGGGAATTTCAGACAAAATTCTTCAGATTCTAAATATAATGCGTGAAAGAAAAGAATTCTATATGGAAGAAGCAAAGGGGATAGCAGCATCTTTGCTTGTTGCGATTGCAAGAGAAAATCAGATTGATATGCAGGATATGGATGGGCAATGCAATAGTGAAATAATCAATATAGCAATAGCAGATGCGCTGTCTTATATTGGTGATCATTATATGGAACCAATTCGTATAGAAAAACTGGCTGAACTTTGCCACATTAGTGAAACACATTTTCGCAGGGTATTTTCTTTTTATATGAACATGAAACCTTTAGAATACATCAATCTGGTACGTATTCAAAATGCCTGTGATCTTTTAAAAAAGACAGATGATTCTGTGGCAAATATTGCATATAAATGTGGATATTCTTCATTACCTACATTTAACCGTAATTTCAAGCAGATAACAGGAAATTCTCCGGTGGAATGGAGAAAACG
>CANTHI010000065.1 GCA_947653505.1 uncultured Eubacterium sp. | reverse complement strand
ATATCGAAGAAATCAACCGCAGAGTCCGGGCGAACCTGGACAAAGAAAAGGCAGATGGAGGAGCAATGAATAATCAGTCACCTAATAATGGAAATAATAATTCCAATAATAAGAAAAATGCAAATGGTCAGATGATTCTGTTGTTTTTGCTGATCACGCTCGTGGCTCTTTTTTTTATGAGCATGTTCAGCCGGTGGCAGACGCAGATGACGACAAAGGAAATTTCGTATACGGAATTTCTGGAAATGGTGGAAGAGGATAAAGTTGAAGAAGTGCATGTGACTTCCAACAGTTACCGGATTACGCCCAAAAAGGCTAAAAATGAGCTGGTTGCCATCACATATTATACAGGGATTGCGGGCAATGATCTGGAGCTGGTTTCACTACTAAAAGAGCATAATGTCAAATATTATCCTTATATACCAGATGATTCGGCAACATGGATTTACAATATTCTGAGTATTGTTCTGCCGATTCTGCTGCTCTGGGCAGTGATGGGATTTTTAATGCGGAAAATGGGCAACGGCATGGGCATGGGAGTCGGGAAAAATACGGCGAAGGTCTATGTGGAGAAAAAAACAGGCGTGACGTTCAGGGACGTGGCCGGTCAGGATGAAGCGAAGGAATCCCTGCAGGAGGTTGTGGATTTTTTGCATAATCCGCAAAAATACACAGATATTGGTGCAAAGCTGCCAAAAGGCGCACTGCTTGTCGGCCCTCCGGGTACAGGTAAGACGCTGCTGGCAAAGGCTGTGGCAGGAGAAGCCAATGTTCCGTTTTTCTCGCTGGCAGGTTCGGATTTCGTGGAAATGTTTGTCGGCGTTGGTGCATCCCGTGTGCGGGATTTGTTTAAAGAAGCGCAGAAGCAGGCGCCGTGTATTATTTTTATTGATGAGATCGATGCGATTGGAAAGAGCCGTGATACCCGCTACGGCAGTGGCAATGATGAGCGTGAGCAGACGCTGAACCAGCTGCTGGCAGAGATGGATGGGTTTGACACGTCCAAAGGACTTCTGATTCTGGCGGCAACCAATCGTCCGGAAGTGCTGGATAAGGCGCTGCTGCGTCCGGGGCGGTTTGACCGCAGGATTATCGTGGAAAAGCCGGATCTGAAAGGCAGGGTGGAGACGCTGAAAGTGCATTCCAAAGATGTGCTGATGGATGAAACGGTGGATCTGGATGCGATTGCGCTGGCGACTTCCGGCGCGGTAGGCTCTGATCTGGCAAATATGATTAACGAGGCTGCGATTAATGCCGTAAAAAACGGCCGGAAATATGTGAACCAGTCAGATTTATTTGAATCGGTCGAAGTGGTCATTGCAGGAAAAGAGAAAAAAGACCGGATACTCGGCAAGGAGGAAAAGCGGATTGTCGCTTACCATGAGGTGGGCCATGCGCTGACGACAGCACTACAGAAAAATGCCGAGCCTGTACAGAAAATCACAATTGTGCCGCGTACAATGGGTGCGCTTGGCTATGTGATGCAGGTTCCGGAAGAAGAAAAATATCTGATGTCGGAAGAAGAGCTGAAAGCGCGTCTTGTTACGTTTATGGCGGGCCGTGCCGCGGAAGAGATCGTTTTCCATTCGATTACAACAGGCGCTTCCAACGATATTGAAAAGGCAACGCAGATTGCGCGTGCGATGGTAACGCAGTACGGCATGTCCAGAAAATTTGGACTGATCAGTCTGGAATCGGTGGAAAACCGGTATCTGGATGGCAGACCGGTACTCAACTGCGGAGACGATACAGCGGCAGAGATTGATCAGGAAGTGCAGATGATCCTGAAAGAAAGCTATGATACAGCGAAAAAGCTGCTGGAAGAAAACAGGGATGTACTGGATCACATTGCAGAATACCTGTTTGAGCATGAGACAATCACTGGCAGGGAATTTATGCGGATCTATCGTGATATCAAGGGCATTCCGCAGCCGCTGGAAGAAGAAAAACCGCCCGTACAGGTACAGGGATTCCGGCAGCCGGAAGGACCGGCACAGGGAGCAGCATCCGGCTGGAACGCGCCATACGGTCAGCCCGTGCCCAATCAGGATGTACGGTCAGGCGGCAATATGGGGAATCAGGGATTTGCACATGGCCAGCCCGGGCTGAATCCGAATGTGCCGGCAGGCAGCAGTATGGGAAATCCGAATGCCCCGGCAGGCAGTAATATGGGGAATCTGAATGCTCCGGCAGGCAATAGTGTGGGGAATCCGAATGTGCCGACAGACAGCAGCATGGGAAATCCGAATGCTCCGGCAGGTGGCAGTATGGGAAATCCAAATGTGCTGACAGGCAGCAGTATAGGCAATCCGAATGTGCCAACAGGCGGCAGTGTGGAGAATCCGGATGCATTCACAGGCGGCAGCATGGGGAATCCATATGGAATGTCAGGTAACAGCATGGGCAATCCGAATGTGCCGGCAGGTGGCACTATGGGCAATCCGAATGTGCCGGCAGGTGGCAGTATGGGAAATCCGAATGCCCCAACAGGCAGCAGTACGGGGAATCCGGATGCATTCACAGGCGGCAGCATGGGGAATCCATATGGAATGGCAGGTAACAGTATGATAAATCCGAATGCTCCGGCAGGCGGCAGTATGGGAAATCCGGATGCATTCACAGGCGGCAGCATGGGCAATCCGAATGCGTCATCCGGCAGTAGTATCGGGAATCCGGCTATGATACAGGGCCAGCCAGCGGGGAATCCAAATGCGCCAACAGACAGCAACATGGGCCATCCGGAGAGCCGGCAGGGCCAGTTTATGCCGGATTCGAACGGATTATCAGGTAATTATACAGGAAATCCAGATGGATTCCCGGGTAATCATACAGGAAATCCGAATGCCCGCAGGCAGGATGCAAAGGAAGCGCGTCCGGAATGGGAACAGCAGCTGTGGAACCAGAATGAGCGGAAGGAAGATGACAGAAAGTAATGTTTGATATTCAGGAAGAATTAAAAAAACTCCCGGATCGTCCGGGAGTCTACCTGATGCACGATAAAAATGATACGATTATTTATGTCGGGAAAGCAGTCAGCCTGAAAAACCGCGTGCGTCAGTATTTTCGTGCCAGTCACAGGGAAGGAATCCGTAAAGACCAGATGGTGACGCTGATCGACCGCTTTGAATACATTATTACGGATTCTGAGCTGGAGGCTCTTGTGCTGGAGTGCAATCTGATTAAAGAGCATCGTCCGAAATATAATATTCTGCTGAAAGATGACAAGACTTATCCGTATATTAAAGTGACGCTGGGGGAAACTTACCCCAGGGTCCTTTTTTCACGTCAGATGAAAAAGGATAAATCGCAGTATTTTGGACCATATACGAGTGCGGGAGCAGTCAAAGATACGATCGAGCTGATCCGCAGGCTGTATCAGCTGCGTACCTGTAACCGGCAGCTGCCGCGGGATACGGGAAAAGACCGTCCGTGTCTGAACTATCATATCCATCAGTGCCAGGCACCCTGTCAGGGCTATATTTCACCAGAAGAATACCGGATACAGATTAAAAAGGCACTGGATTTTTTAAATGGAAACTACAAGCCTGTACTGGAAGAGCTGGAGCAGAAAATGCAGGCGGCATCTGCGGAGATGGATTTTGAAAAAGCAATGGAATACCGGGATCTGATCAATAGTGTAAGACAGGTGTCCCAGAAACAGAAAGTATCCAATTCGGACGGAGAGGATAAGGACATTATCGCTCTGGCCAAAGACGACAGGGATGCGGTTGTGCAGGTATTTTTTATCAGGGACGGCAGGCTGATCGGGCGGGAGCATTTTTATGTAACGATTGATGTCGGAGATACGACGCAGCAGATTCTGACTTCTTTTCTTAAGCAGTATTATGCGGGAACACCGTTTATACCAAAAGAGGTGATGCTGCAGACCGCGATTGAGGAAAGCGATGTGATCGCACAGTGGCTGAGCAGTAAGCGCGGCCAGAAGGTATATCTGCGGGTTCCGCAAAAGGGAATGAAAGAAAAACTGGTAGATCTGGCGCAGAAAAATGCCAGACTGGTGTTAAATCAGGATAAGGAACGCCTGAAACGGGAAGAGGGCCGTACGATTGGCGCGATGAAGGAAATCGCGGCAATTCTAAAGCTGGAAGGAATCAGCCGTGTGGAAGCGTATGATATTTCCAACACGAATGGATTTGAAAGCGTCGGTTCCATGATCGTATACGAAAAAGGAAAGCCGTGCCGCAGCGATTACCGCAAGTTTAAGCTGCGTACCGTCGCGGGACCGGATGACTATGCATCGATGCATGAGGTGCTGACGCGGCGGTTTACACATGGGATGGAAGAGCGGAAAGAGCGGTCAGAGAAAAATCTGGACGATGCCTATGGCAGTTTTACGAAATTTCCGGATCTGATTATGATGGACGGTGGGCGCGGACAGGTAAATATTGCACTGCAGGTACTGGATGAACTGCATTTATCGATTCCGGTCTGCGGGATGGTGAAAGACGATTTTCACCGTACGAGAGGGCTTTATTTTCATAATACGGAACTGCCGATTGATAAAAATTCGGAGGGCTTTAAGCTGATTACGAGAATACAGGACGAGGCACACAGATTTGCGATCGAATACCACCGCTCTTTGCGAAGTAAGGAGCAGGTGCATTCGGTACTGGATGATATTCAGGGAATCGGGCCGGCCAGACGCAAGGCGCTGATGCGGTATTTTCAGTCCATCGAAGCGATCCGCGAAGCAAGCGTGGAGCAGCTTTGTGAAGCTGACAGCATGAATGAAAAAGCGGCGTTGTCCGTGTATCAGTATTTTCATGAGCGTGAGACCAACACATGATTGCCGTTATACGCAATTTGTGATACACTGGAACTATAAGGAAACATGTCATTATGCCCGGGCATAAGAAAGGAGATTTATATGAAGGGTGTCAATGTACAGCGGTTTGCAGATTTATTTCAGATGCAGAATCTGACGACAGAGATAGACCTGAGCATCCGCGAGATAACCGTATCCGAGATTAACCGGCCTGCGCTGCAGTTTTGCGGATATTTCGAATATTTTCCAAAGGAGCGTGTGCAGATCGTCGGTATGGTGGAATACGCATATTTACGGCAGCTGGATGAAAAAGAAAGGACAAAGGCCATTGAAGCGTTCTTTTCTTATGACATACCGTGTATCGTTTTCTGCCGCGGGCTGATTCCGGAAGGAAACTTTATCGAGATCGCGAAAAAACACAATGTGGCGGTGCTGAGCACAGAGCGGAAGACATCAAGCATTACCGCAGAGATTATCCGGGTCTTAAACGAAGAGCTGGCGCCATGTATTTCGATTCACGGAGTGCTTGTAGATGTCTATGGAGAAGGCCTCCTGATTATGGGCGAGAGCGGGATTGGAAAGAGTGAGACGGCACTGGAGCTGATCCGGCGCGGGCACCGTCTTGTTACGGACGATGTCGTAGAGATCCGTAAGATTAATGAACGGACCCTGATCGGGACCTCACCGGATATTACCCGTTATTTTATAGAACTGCGCGGCATTGGTATTATAGATGTAAAGGCATTGTACGGCGTAGAGTGTGTAAAGGAAAAACAGAATATCGATCTGGTCATCAAGCTGGAGGACTGGAAGAAAGACAATGAGTATGACCGGATGGGGCTGGAGCAGGAGTATACAGAGTTTCTCGGCACGAAGGTCGTATGTCATTCCCTGCCAATCCGGCCGGGGCGGAATCTGGCGCTGATCTGCGAAGCAGCCGCGGTAAACCACAGACAGAAGAAGATGGGATACAATGCAGCCAAAGAGCTGTGCCGCAGGGTACAGGAAAATCTGTCCAGAGACAGCTCTGGCGAATCTTAATTATTTTAGAAGCAGAACAGCCGGAAAATGAGACGGCAATACAGCAGACAAATTTAAATAGCAGAACAGCCAGGAAATGAGACGGCAATACAGCAGAGAAAGACAGAAATTTATAGAAAGGAAATGGAGACAGTAGTCATGGAAAGAAAAAATGCGTGGGAAAAATATCCGGAGGAAAAGCGTGGGGAACTGTTCGAATTTTGCGAGACATACAGACAGTTTATTTCCGGATGTAAGACAGAGCGGGAATGTACGGCAAAGTTTAAGCATATGGCAGCAAACGCGGGATTTTCCGATTTGAAAGAGATTATAAAATCCAAAGAAGCTTTAAAAGCGGGGGATAAAGTCTATGCTGTGAACAAGGAAAAAGGTCTGGCGATGTATATCATCGGAAAGCAGCCACTGGAGCAGGGCATGAATATTCTGGGCGCCCATATTGATTCTCCGAGACTTGATCTGAAGCAGAATCCGCTGTATGAAGATACGGAGATGGCGCTGCTGGATACGCATTATTATGGCGGTGTTAAAAAGTATCAGTGGGTCACGCTTCCGCTTGCGCTGCACGGCGTTTTTGCAAAAAAGGATGGGACTGTCATTCCGGTCAGCATTGGGGATAAGCCGGGAGATCCGGTTTTTGGCGTCAGTGACCTGCTAATTCATCTGGCAGGCGAGCAGATGGAGAAAAAGGCAGCCAGGGTCATTGAGGGAGAAAATCTGGATATTCTGATTGGCAGTATCCCGCAGCCGGAGCAGAAGGATTCACAGAAAGACGCGCAGACAAAGGAATCCGTCAAAGACCGTGTCAAGGCGAATATTCTGCAGATTCTGGCAAAGGAGTATCAGATCGAAGAGGAAGATTTTGTATCGGCAGAGATCGAAGCCGTGCCGGCCGGAGAAGCAAGGGACTATGGACTGGACCGCAGCATGATTATGGGATACGGGCATGATGACAGGGTATGCGCTTACCCGTCATTTATGGCGATGCTGGATCTGGAAGAGGTACCGGAGCGTACGAGCGTATGTCTGCTTGTAGACAAAGAGGAAGTCGGCAGTGTCGGCGCAACGGGGATGCAATCACGCTTTTTTGAAAATATGACCGCAGAAGTGATGGAGGCGGCAGGGCAGTACAGTGAGCTGGCGCTGCGCCGCGCACTGGCAAATTCAAAGGTGCTTTCCTCAGACGTCAGCGCGGCATTTGATACGAATTATGCATCTGTATCAGACAAAAAGAATGCGGCGTATTTTGGAAAAGGGCTTGTATTTAACAAATACACAGGTTCAAGAGGCAAATCCGGTTCCAATGATGCGAATGCGGAATATATGGCGCATCTGCGTGATGTATTTGACCGCAACGACGTAGCATACCAGACGTCAGAGCTTGGAAAAGTAGACCAGGGAGGCGGCGGAACGATCGCGTTTATTCTGGCTGATTATGGAATGGAAGTGATTGACAGCGGTGTTGCGGTGTTAAATATGCATGCGCCGTGGGAGATTATCAGCAAGGCCGATTTGTATGAAGCTTACCGGGGGTACCGCGCGTTTTTAAAAGAGGCATAATGATAAGTATGATATTCAAATAAGTATGATTAAAAAATGAAGCAGATCAATTTAAAATAACCGAAACGTAAATGAAAAAGCATACGAAAAAAAGCGAAGCGTAAAATAAAAGGATCATGATAAAGTGAAAGAAAGAAAAGAGTATGGAACAGTCAGGATTTTATGAGCAGTTATGCGGGATTCTTTCCAAAGAGCAGGTACTATGCAGGGAACCAATGAGCAGACATACGACGTTCCGCGTCGGAGGGCCGGCAGATTACTATGTGATGCCGCAGCCAGAGCAGGCAGCGCAGGTTGTGGCGCTTTGCCGCAGGGAACAGGTGCCCTGCCAGATTGTGGGCAATGGCAGCAATCTGCTGGTCGGAGATGGAGGAGTCCGCGGGGTTGTGCTCGCATTTGCAAAACAGGCAGCGCATATTCAGATCAACGGCAGCAGGCTGAAAGCCGGAGCCGGAGCATTGCTGTCACAGATAGCCGCAGCCGCCTGCAGGGCAGGGCTTGGCGGGCTGGAATTTGCAGCCGGAATACCAGGATCGGTGGGCGGTGCAGTCGTGATGAACGCGGGCGCTTACGGTGGGGAATGCAGGGATGTGCTGACGCAGGCAGCAGTTCTGACCGAAGAGGGAGAGCAGCTGATTCTGACGAAGCAGGAGCTGGATCTGTCTTACCGCCACAGCTGTATTCCCGAACGCCGTCTGATTGTGCTGGAAGCAGAGTTTTTGCTGCAGCCTGGGCAGCGGGAGAACATACAGGCTCTGATGGATGATCTAAAGCACCGGCGGCTGGAAAAACAGCCGCTTGAGTATCCGAGCGCGGGCAGTACATTCAGGCGTCCGGAAGGATATTTTGCCGGAAAGCTGATTATGGAGGCTGGTCTGGCTGGATACACATCTGGCGGCGCACAGGTGTCAGAAAAACATTGCGGGTTTGTCATTAACACAGGCAATGCTACGGCAAAAGATATCCGGACACTGATCCGGCATGTGCAGGAAAAGGTTTTGGAACATTCCGGAGTCTGTCTGCAGCCGGAAGTAAAATTCATGGGTGAGTTTTTGTAGGCCGTATGCACTGACGCGGGCAGATAACAGACAGGGAAGGTGCTGTGTATGCAATGGCACAGGTTATAGATGCAGAAAGGGGGAGTCAGTATGCGTTTTGTAATTTTAACAGGGATCTCGGGAGCAGGAAAAACAACTGCGTTAAAAATGATGGAGGATATGGGCTATTATTGTGTAGACAATCTTCCGATTCCGCTTGTGGAGCGGTTTTACGAGCTGTCGGATAATGCCAGCGCCGAGCTGCAGAAGGTTGCGGTCGGCATTGATGTCAGGAACGGACAGAACCTGAGTGAGATGCAGGACGTATTGATGCGTCTTCATGCGGAAGGCAGAAAGTGTGAGATTTTATTTCTGGATTCCGAAGATCCGGTTCTGGTCAAACGGTACAAGGAGACCAGACGCAGCCATCCGCTTGCGCAGGGGGAGCGTGTGGATAAAGGCATTGGCAGGGAACGCGAACGGCTGCGGTTTTTAAAAGAAAACGCAGATTACATTATAGATACAAGCCGTTTGCTGACCAGAGAGCTTAAAGTCGAGCTGGAAAAGATTTTTGTGAACAACAAAGAGTACAAAAATCTGTTTGTAACGGTGTTATCGTTTGGTTTTAAGTACGGGATTCCGGCAGATTCGGATCTGGTATTTGACGTACGTTTTCTGCCAAATCCTTATTATGTGGAAGGATTGCGGCTGAAAAGCGGCAATGACCCGGAAATACAGGAGTTTGTCCTGCAGTATGAAGAAGCGCATGTGTTTTTAAATAAGCTGGAAGATATGATACGGTTTCTGATTCCGAACTATATTGCGGAAGGAAAAAACCAGCTGGTTATCAGCATCGGTTGTACCGGAGGAAAACACCGGTCAGTGACACTGGCAAATGAGCTGTATCAGAGACTGTCAAAGGAACCGGAGGATGCGGCAGAGAAAAAGAATGCCGTGCCGAATTATGGATTAAAGATCGAGCATCGTGATATTTTAAAAGATACGCAGCACAAATAGGAAGCAGAGACTATGTCGTTTTCGGGTGAAGTAAAAAAAGAGCTGGCGGCGGTGGAGGTTCGTGCCGGACACTGCCAGCTGGCAGAAATGGCGGCTATTTTAAGCGGGAGCGGAAGCATATACAGACAGGGCGGGCAGATGCACATTACACTGACGACAGAAAATGCGCAGGTCGCAGACCGGTATGTGATGCTGCTTTGGCAGACCGGACAGATAGAGGTATCCGTCACGCAGGCACATTCTGTCCAGCAGAAGAATAAAATATCGTATGTGGCAGATCTTTCCGACGAAGAATCTGTCAGAAAGATGTTTCTGATGCTGAAAATCATGAAAAAAGATGGCCGTATCCGTGAAAACATGACGCTGGCAGATGGCCTGCTGCTGCAGAAAAACTGCTGTAAACGCGCTTTTTTGCGCGGGGCATTTCTGGCGGCAGGTTCCATGAGCAATCCGAAGAAATCGTATCATTTTGAAATTGTCTGCAGCGGGATGGACAAGGCCAGACAGCTGCAGGAGCTGTTCGGGGTTTTTCAGCTGGAAGCAAAGATTATAACAAGAAAAAATCATGAAGTTGTCTATCTGAAAGAAGGATCCCAGATCGTGGATGCCCTGAACATCATGGGCGCCCATATTGCGCTGATGAATCTGGAAAATGTCCGGATTATCAAAGAAATGCGCAACGATATCAACCGCAGGGTAAACTGTGAGACAGCTAATATTCACAAAACCGTAAATGCGGCCTACCGCCAGCAGGAAGCGATCCGTTTTCTGAAAAAAAACGGCGCCCTGCAGGGTCTGCCACAGCAGCTGCAGGAGATCGCGCAGCTGCGGCAGGAATATCCACAGGCCGCTATCCGGGAGCTTGGTGAATTATGCAGTCCGCCAGTAGGAAAATCCGGCGTGAATCACAGACTGCGCAGACTGGAAGAACTTGCAGAGCAGATGGGCTATGGAAAAAGGAATGATGAATCATGAAAGAATTATTATTTGTTTACAACGCACACGCAGGAAAAGCAGCGATCCGGACAAAGCTCGCAGATCTGATCGATATGATGGTAAAAAGAGGATACCGCGTCGTAAGCCATCCGACCCAGTACAGCTCCGATGCAACAGAGCTGATCGAGCAGGAGGGGATGGATTATGACCTGATCATCTGCAGCGGCGGGGATGGCACACTGGATGAAGTTGTGACAGGTATGATGCATCTGAAAGAAAAAAGACCGATCGGCTATATTCCGATGGGAAGTACCAATGATTTTGCCAACTCACTCGAACTGCCAAAGGATGTGCTAAAGGCAGCAGAAATCGCGCTGGATGGCCAGCCGTTTGCATGTGACGTCGGTCAGTTTAACGATAACAGCTTTATTTATGTGGCAGCATTTGGCATCTTTACGGAAGTTTCTTATCAGACGAATCAGGAGCTGAAAAATCTGCTGGGCCATGCGGCATATATTCTGGAAGGCGCGAAAAGCCTGCTGGACATCGAAGCATACGAAATGCGCGTCGAATATGAAGACACGGTTCTGGAAGGTGAGTTTATTTTCGGGATGGTAACAAACTCCATATCGGTCGGCGGGTTTAAGCAGATTGCCGGAAAAAATGTATTGCTGGATGACGGTGTATTCGAAGTGACGCTGATACGGCGGCCCAAAAATCCGCTGGAACTGAACGAAATTGTAACATCCCTGTTGACAAGAGTTGACAATACCGACCTGATCTATTCCTTTAAGACAAGCGCTGAAAAAATATCCCAACACTTTTGAGATCGTCTACAACAGCGCCGTCCT
>CANTHI010000064.1 GCA_947653505.1 uncultured Eubacterium sp. | reverse complement strand
CAGACAGATCACCGCCTCCCATCCGGCGTCCGCATAGCCAATACAATACGCAACATTTTTATGTAAATTGTTGCATTTTCCACTTAAGTTCGCGCCTATGATGAGCGGCCCCTGGGCCGTGAATCGTAACACTGTAAGCTGATCAAATAATTTGCCTGTGTTTTTAGTTACATCTGAAAGCTTCCCGTCTGACGCTCCAGCTCCGCTGCCAGTTCTTTTAATACTGCCGCCTCTTTTGTCATCTGTTTCACCCGTTCATTCAGCTGCGCCGTAGATGCTGCGGTTTCTCCGCTTGCTGCCGCGTTTTCTTCTGAAATGGCAGATAGGGATGTAATCATGTGCACGATCTGATTTCTGGCCTGATCCAGTACTCCGGACTGCTTCTGGATGTGCTCCATTTTGCCCAGTGACTCCTGAATACCCCTGCTTACTGTTGCAAAGCAGGCTCCGGTCTGGTTCAGCTTTTGTTCCTGACTGGCTACGATCTCTATGACGTGCTCCATCGTATGGACCGTCGTCTGCGCGTCGTTTAGCAGCACATGGATGATCTGTTCGATCTGCTGGGCAGAAACGCTGGACTGCTCGGCAAGCTTCTGGATCTGGGTCGCCACAATCGCAAATCCGCGCCCCTGCTCTCCTGCGCGGGCTGCTTCAATCGAAGCGTTTAGTGACAGCAGATTCGTTTCATCCGCAATAGATGTGATCATCTCTACGGCTTTCTGTATCTGCTGGGCGGAAGCATTTGTAGTATTTATCTGTCCGGCAATGATATCTACGGCATCGGTTGTCTTTTTTGTGTAGGCAGACAGCTCGCTTAGTATGCCACTGACATCTTCTCCTGCTTTTCCCATTTCTCCTGTAATCTGCGTCATCTCCGTAATCTCTGTTGTCATTTCACTGATCATGGCACCCATTTGTTCAATATCTGTCATGGCCGCTTCCGTCTCTTCTGCCTGCGAAGCCGCTCCGTCTGAAATCCCGCTGATCGCCTGATCCACCTGGTCTGCGTCCGCGCCTGTCATCACCGCTGCCTGTTCCAGCTTGCCGGCTGAGCTCATCAGCACTTCGGCTGAATGCTGGATATTTCCGATCATATCCCGCAGGGAAGCGCGCAGTCTTGTAATTCCCTGCAGCATTGCACCGATCTCATCGCGGCGGCGGCTTTTTTTATCCTGCACCTGTGCCAGATTGCCGTCCGCCACTTTTCCAAACAGGTTCATCATATGTTTTAACGCTCCTGAAATAGAAATGGACATCCACGCTGTAAGCAGCAGCGCCGCCGCGATCACTGCAGCGCTCAGCAGGCTCATTTTTACCGCATCGGATGTAATGGCTTCATTGACCTGCGCACTCTTTTTTCCGGTAAAAATCATACCATATGCAGAACCCTGCGCATTGAGAACAGGCATATAATAACCATAATAATGCTCCGCACCCAGCCGGATATCTTCGGAAAAATACTCTTTTCCCTGCTTTAGCACCGTCTGTTCCACTTCCCTGCTAACCGTTCCTTCCATCAGGCGCTGCTGATCCTCTCCCAGCAGAGAAGTTACGACGGTATCCGTACCATAATACAGGGAAACATCAATCCCGGATGCACTGCTCAGCTGGTCTGCCAGACTGTAGTTGCCGCTGACGACAAACGTTCCTTTTATGACATTACCGGATTCGAGCATGATAAAATCTCCGTTTCCAGCTGCATCGTATGCCCCCTGTACCGCCAGTGCGACGCTTTTTAGTCCCTCATAAATCTCGTTTTTTATACTTTTTTTGAGGTTTGCCTGACCATATACCGTCAAAATAATACCCAGTATGACAACCGGAAGCACTGACATGCCAATCAGCTTCATGGCAATACTGGTCTTCTTTTTTCCCGTTTCCATAGTTTCCTCCACCAGCTTCCCTTTTTATTCTTCCAAAGCTTTCCGGCGCGCGGCTTCCTTTTCACACCACCGGACACAGTCCGCATAACCTGCATCCTCCGCCTGCCTGTACATTTTTTCCAGTATTTTTTCAAACTCTGCTTCAGTCTCTGCAAATACCGCATCCCACGATCCGTCCCGGATGATACTGGTTACGTCTGCCCATTTTTCACCCAGCTTCTGTGATTTTGCGCCTGCTGTATAGGTATGCGGTCTGGAAACCGCATACGAAAAGCCGGACAGGTATTCCTTCGCACTTTTCACCTGATGCTCCTCACGCCATCTTTGTTCGATGGCGCTGACGTCTGCTCCTGCCACATTCGGCCAGGATGCGCTGTTGTAGGTCTGTCCATTGGACTCCGGATTCTGCGTGTGCAGCGTCCAGGTCGTATTGTTAAACTGCGGAATCCCTTCGGACCATGTGCCTGTATACCCTGACGATTCCGGCATTCTGCGTTCTTTGGAAGCTGCGTCCACTGGCAGATCCAGCAGACAGGTATTTTTCTTAAGATCATAATCCCAGCAGATCCCCTTTGGCCCATACTCCTGCGTCAGCCTGCCTTCCGGCGTACACAGCCAGTTCAGCACTGTCATCGTAAGCTTTGGATCCTTCGTTTTCGATCCAATCGTCCACAGCCGGTTTCCGCCATTTTCATTCAGGCCATAGACGAGTGTATTCTGATGCTCCGCCGCCAGCGGCAGCATCATCTTTCCATCCGCAGTATGGCTGACCGTATTATACTGCGGAGCCGCCAGCCAGCTGAAAATACAGAAGAACGCGGCTCCGTCCCTGTAATCCTCTACGCATCCCTCGTAGCCCTGCGTCCGTGACTCCGGATCCAGCAGATCATTCCGGTACAGCTCATTATAAAAACGCAAAACCCGTTCATAGCTTCCTCCTTTTGTAAGACAGCCTTCAAAGCTGCCGTCACGTACATCATACAGCCCGACTCCAAACTCGTCCTTCCCAAAAAAATTGGCGCAGGCAGATTTTGCAAACATCATCATATCTCCATCCCAGTCCGCAAACAAAGATACTCCGTATGTCTCTTTTCCAGAATCCGATACCGGACAGATTTCCTTCATCTGCTTTAATATTTCTGTATAATCCTCCAGCTCTTTTACCTCAGGCTTTCCGATCTGCTCATATAAATCCCACCGGATATCCGGATGATAATCAAAATCTCCAAATTCACCGCTTTCCGCAGCCACATCATACCCAATGCCATAAATATGCCCGCCAGAATTCGTTCTGTTTTTCTCCAGCGCTTTTTTCATATGATCTTTCATATAGGTACCGTATTTTTCCAGCAGGTGGTCTTTCTCCCAGTCCAGCAGCAGACCGTTTTCGATCGCGGCATGATACTGTTCAGAATCTGTGCCCCAGATCACAATATCACCCAGACTGCCGGCTGCTGCCTGCCGGTCATAAAAATCATCGCTGCCGTCGCAGATAAAGTTCAGTTTTACACCAAACTGATCTGATAATACCTGCGCGAACCAGCCCTGCTGCTCTCCCTGATAACCGCTCAGCTGGGAATATACATCCAGTGTAATCATTTTTTCCGGACGGTTCTTTTCCAGACGATTCTCTTCCAGACGATTCTCTTCCAGACGGCTCTTTTCCAGACGGTTCTCTTCCAGTCTGTCAGAAGAAGACGCTGACGCTTTGCGGCCGCCTTCTTCTGACAGATCGTCAGATACCTGTCTGCCCATTTTCAGATGCGAAGTCTCAGCCTGCTGATATGTTCCGCTGCAGGCACTGCATAGCAGCGTTGAAAATATGACTGCATAAATCCATCCTCGTTTTTTCTTCATAGCTTCTGCCTCCTGATTTTTCTGCTCCGGCAGACTGGGTGTGTGGATTTTATTTTCGTTTCTTCTTATTTATTTACCACGACATCCGCTGCAAATGTACGCGTCTTCCCGTATTGTGTCACTGTTACTTTTATTTTCGTCTTTCCTGCTTTTTTTCCTTTTATGACACCTTTTTGTGTCACCGATGCAATCTTTTTATCTGCGATCTTATAAGATACTTCTGCTCCTTCTGCTACCTGTTTCAGTCTGAGCGCTTTCTTCTTTCCGGCTTTTACTTTTGTATTTACCACTGCCGGCTCAGGCTCCAGCGTCTTTTTCGCTGTTACTTTACCGCCGGATACCTGCAGCCAGAGGTCTGTAGTATTTCCATCAAAAAAAGTAACTTCGAACCGTATCCGTCCATCCTTCCCTTTTACAGTGTCATCCGCAAAGAAATTTTTCGTAATCACAAACTGATTTTTTTCATAGTCTGCGGAAAATACTTCCTGATACTGCAGATAATTCCACCAGCCAGACTGCGGTCCTGTTCTGCCATTCACCATATAAGCAGTCGCCCGGCGCACTCTGCTGCCTTCGTACGACACTGGAATCCGGATACCTTCTGCCGTTGTGCCTGCAGCGTTTCCCGCCTTTGGTGATCCATATTTTACAAAATACTGATGCCACGGCGCTCCAGCGCTGAATGTAAATGTCAGATCTGCAAACGTTCCATAAGCATCCTTTGCCATCTTCCGGAACGCTTTGTTTATAAAATCCTGCTTTAAGGTTACGGCTGCCGTCTGTTTTTCATATGTGTAGTCTGTTCCCTGTACCGCTCCTTCGATCCCCGTAAACGTATTACCGTTCAGCGTCAGTGGAATGGTAACATCTTTCTTTGTCTCCTCCTGCATCCAGATCGTATCCAGTCCGGTAGCATAAGATGACCTTTGTTTTACACTCGTCTCAAGCATCGTACCAGCCAGTGGTTTTTTCCACGGATAAGAAGCCTGATTACGGTCAATACCGGAACCATTGTCCCAGAACATCAGGCTGATCCCATCCTGTTGTGCTGCTTTTGCTCCCATGTATTCATAATACTTTAATTCTTCCCCCTGCTGGAGACAGTCTTCCCCTGCGTCATACCCTAACAGGCCATATTCCCCAATGACTACTCCGATGTCATTTTTGATAAAAGTATCCGTCAGGACATCAAACAGCTGGTCAGCCGCTTTTCTCGGCGTATTGCCGTCATCTCCAAGCACTTCATCAAACTGCGCGATTCCCAGATTGGCGCTGTATACCCACTCACTATAATAATGTACGGTTGCAATCAGGTTCGGATCATGCAGGCTCTGCATAAATTTTAACAGACCCTGTACTTTTTCATCAGCATGACTGGTATTCATCGTCGGCATAACGATCATACGTCTGTCATTATTGCCTCCGCTTTTACGGATGATGTCATAAGCTGCCTGATTCAGACTATCCAGACGCTGCTGGTCTGTTACGTTTTTATATTCTGTAAACTGCGGCTCATTGATCGTTTCAAAGCATACCTGTTCCGGCTCTTCTGCCAGATACGCCGCAAGCTGTTCCCAAAGCTGTGTAAACTTTACATATTCTTCCGCCTGCGTATCCCCGTTCCAGTCCTTTAGCCAGATCCACGAATCATGGTGCATATTGACCATAACATACAGCCCTTCGTCTACAGCCCAGCCGACAACTTCCCGATACCTGGCCAGCCATTCCGGATCAATGGTATAAACGCCATTTTCCGATGTAAATCGATGGTGCAGGGTCAGCGGCATCCGGATGCTCTGATACCCTTTTTCCTTAACAGCATGAATCAGCTCTTTTGTCACAACAGGATTGCCCCATGCCGTTTCTCCCTTGTCTTCCACGTTCAGATCCGTATCCACACCATCGAAGCTGTTTCCCAGATTCCAGCCCGCTCCCATGTCTGCCACGTACTGCTCCGAAGCTGACAGTCCTCCTGCCGTTTCCTGTGTCTGCTCTCCGGCACATACCGCTGTCCCTGACATACCCGTTGCGGTTAGCAGCAGAGCGGCAGACAGTATGACAGACATCCATTTTTTCATTTTCATACGATAAACCCTCCTGATTTTATACTTTTGGAAAGCTGCGCAGCTTTTATGGTCGTATTATACAGGAAGAAATGACTGGAAAATACATAGCAGATCAGAGATGTTTTACATTATTTATAATATCTTTCTTCGGGGAGTCCGCCTGATCCAAAATATCAAAAAATGAACGTAAATCCCCTGCAATTCATACCGTATCACAAATTTTTTATTTTTTTTATAATATTTTCAGAAAAGGAGGTTAAGAAAAAATATGAAGAAGAAAAAAGAAGTACAGGTAAAAACAAAATTTTCCCTGAACCTCATGTGGAAGCAGCGCTATCTTCTGGCCATGTCCTTACCATTCGTCGTATGGCTGATCATCTTCAAGTATATTCCATTATGGGGATGGACGATGGCATTTCAGGAAGTAAAACCAGGTACCTTTGCCCTTCCGGTCTGGGAACGCGAATTTGTCGGCTTTGACAATTTTATCAAAGCTTTTACCGACCGTCTGTTCGGGCAGACCATGATCAATACGATCGGGCTGAGCCTGCTTGGCATCGCCATCAGTACGATCACCTCGATCTTCTTTGCACTCGTGCTGAATGAGCTGTATTTCACACGGTTTAAGAAGATCACGCAGACGGTATCTTATCTTCCGCACTTTGTATCCTGGGTTATCATCGCCAGCATAGCCAAAATGCTTTTAAACGACGGCGGTGCGATCGATACCGTGCTGAATACAAAGCTGCACCTGATGTCTACCAACTCCCCCGTCTTCTGGATCGTCGTCTGTTTCATCAATGTCTGGAAAGAAATGGGCTGGGACGCGATTATTTATCTCTCTGCGATGGCGGGCATTGATCAGGGACTATACGAAGCTGCCAAAGTGGACGGAGCCGGCCGTCTCAAACGGATCTGGCATGTGACGCTTCCAAGCATCAAACCGACCATCATCGTCCTTCTGATCATGAATATCGGTGGAGCGCTGAATGTAGGTATGGAGCGTCAGATGCTGTTAAGCAACAGTATTGTTCAGGATCATGCGATGGTTCTTTCCTGGTTTGCTTATGTCCGCGGTATTGGCAGCAATAACTATGGTCTTGGTACCGCAATCGGTATGTTCCAGTCTGTTGTCGGCATCATCCTGTTGTTTATCGCAAATAAAGTGGCCGGCATGATCGGCGAAAGCAAGCTTGTATAGGAGGCTGTCTTATGGCAAAAAATGATTTTCAGAAAAAAAGCAGCGGAAATGAAAAAATGCTGGACTATATTCTGGCTGTATTCTGTCTGCTGCTGATCCTCATCACCGTCTATCCGTTTCTGAACGTACTTGCGATTTCACTGAACGATTCGATGGACACCATGCGGAATGTAAACTTTATTATCCCAAGAAAATTTACACTCAGCAACTACACTTACATATTCAAAGAAAATAATCTGGGCAGCGCGTTTGCCATGTCTGTAGCAAGAACACTGCTCGGAACAGGTATCGGCGTCATCTGTACAGCAATGCTTGCCTATGTACTCAGCCGGAAGGATTTTTATTTTCACAAATCCTTTACCATTCTTTTCATCATTACGATGTATGTCAGCGGCGGCATGATTCCGGAATATCTCCTGCTGACAAGAACGCTGAAATTAGGCAACAGCTTCCTTGTATATATTATCCCAGGCCTGATCTGGGTATATAACGTAATCCTGATGCGCTCGTTTATCGAAGGCCTTCCGGATGCCCTGCAGGAAGCGGCAAGACTGGACGGCGCAAATGACTTTGTCATATTCAGCAAAGTCATCCTGCCTCTTTGTACCCCATCGATGGCAACCGTAGCTTTGTTTTACGCGGTAGGACAGTGGAATTCTTTTATGGATACCTATCTTTATGCCAGAGATCTGCCTACGCTGCAGTACGTATTGTATGAAATCATGGAGCAGGCATCTATCCGGGTAGACCCGCATGCTTCTTCCGCGCAGCTGAAAAACGCCGTATCACCGATGTCTGTACGTATGGCGATTACCATCGTTGCAACCGTGCCGATTCTGGTCGTATACCCGTTTCTGCAGAAATATTTTGTAGGCGGAATGACACTGGGCGCAGTCAAAGACTGATGCCCGCACAAAAATACATCATATATTAAAGTTTATACAGGCGGTATGACACCCGGCACAGTCAGAGACTGGTATCGGTACAAAAATGCGTAAAAAACATATATCAAACCAGGAATTACACAAAATCACAAAAGGTATAAACAAATATTAAAAACAGAAATTTCATAAAACGTACAAAATATATCAAAATGAAGCAAAAAAGGAGAACGAACTATGAAAGTTAAAAAATTAGGCGCTTTACTGGTAACAGCCTCCCTGACAGCCGGTATGCTGGCTGGCTGCGGCGGCGGGAATGACTCCAAAAATACCGCAAACCAAAATGCAGAAAACGGAACCGGAGCAGACGATTCCGGTGACTCCAAAGGCAGCGGAGAAGTAACTGAACTGACTTTTTACCATGCGGATCTTACAGAAGACGACCCGTGGACCGATCCGGTAGCACAGAAATTAACCGAAAAGACCGGTGTAAAATTAAAAGTAGATCATCCGGTCGGCGAAGATAAGCAGCGGATTTCCTTAATGATCGCAGAGCAGAACTTCCCTGATCTGATTTATGCAAAAGGCGATGCCGGCAGTCTGATCGACGCGGGCGTTATGATCGATATGACAGAACTGATTGACGAATACGGCCCGAATATTAAAAAGATGTACGGAGAAGAATTTGACAAGCTGAAATATTCCGCGGACGATCCGGCTATTTATCAGTTATCCTCTTACCAGATGGGCGGCACCAAGTTCGAAGATTCCGGTACGGCACAGGTTCAGTGGGCTGTATTAAAAGAAAACGATTATAAAATACCAGAGACCCTGGAGGAATTTGAACAGATGCTCAAAGATTATAAAGAAGCGCATCCAACAGCAGACGACGGCTCCGACACGATCGGCCTGACACTCTCCGCATCAGACTGGCACTGGATGATCACCCTTGGCAATCCGGCTGGCTATATCGCCGAAGGCGAACCAGATAACGGCCAGTGGCTGATTGATGAAAATTATAACGCTGCCTACAAGTTTACCTCTGATAAGATCCGGTCCTATTTTAAATGGCTGAACAAGCTGTATAACGAAGGTCTGCTGGATCCGGAATTTGCAACCCAGACACATGACGACTATATCGCAAAAATCGCCAGCGGGCGTGTCCTGGCACTCTTTGATACACTGTGGGATTATCAGGATGGAGAAAAAATACTCAAAGCTGACGGCAAACTGGATAAAACTTACTGCGGCCTTCCACTGACCGCAGACAAAGATACAAAGGCTCCTTCCCTGATGTATCAGGGACTTGCAACCGGACAGGGCGTCGGCATCACAACCGCCTGCGAAGATCCGGTAGCTGCGATCAAATTCTTAGACTATATCTGCTCTGATGAAGGCCAGGTACTTGTAAACTGGGGCATCGAAGGCACAAACTACGAAATCGATGAAAACGGACACCGCTTCCGTACCGAAGAGGAGATAAAAAAAGAATCCGAAGATAAAGACTACAAGAAAACCACAGGCGTTGGATTCCACAGTTATCCATTCCCGAACTACGGTACCGGCGTGACAGATTCCACAGGCAGCACTTTTACAACCGACAGCAAGGAATCAGTGATCGCAGAATACAACGAAGAACAGCTGGCAGCATGCAAAGCATGGAACGTAGAACTGCTGGTAGATATCTTCCCGCAGCCATCCGAATTTGAGACCCCGGCATTCCCTCCAACCTGGGCATATTCCATGCCGACAGATTTTGTCGAAATCAGCAACAAGCTGGATGAAATCGCCCAGGCTTCCTTAGTCGGATGCGTGATCGGCAGTGAGGCTGATTTTGACAGCTCTTATGATAAGATGATCTCTGATCTGGAAGGCTCTGGTATGGATGATGCGGCACAGATTCTGACAGATATGGTAAAAGGTAAGGTGGAACTTACAAAATAAATGCATGCTTCGGGCAAGTGTCTGAGTATGTGGAAGTTTTCATAATGTGTTACATTTTGTGGAACCGGACCACCCGGTTCCACATTTTCTACAGTTACGAATGCTGGCACACCCCGATAAAATCATTTACATGAAAAACCAGCACTATCGTTGTCCCTTCCGCATCGGAGGATATTTCCAGCCCGATGCCCAGCTTATCGCAAAGCCGTCTGCAAAGATACAGCCCGATTCCGGTTGCGCTTTTTACCGTCCTTCCGTTCTGGCCGGTAAACCCTTTTTCGAATATGCGTGGCAGATCACATGACGGAATCCCAATGCCATGATCTCTGATAGATAAAAGGATATGATTGTCTGATTTTTCTGCAGAAAAATGCAGCTGTGGATATTCTTTGCTGTATTTTACAGCATTGCTGATCAGCTGATTTAAAATGAAGCGTACCCATTTATCGTCGGTAAATACCGGTATTTCCATCGGCTCTATCGTTATGGAAGCCTGATTCTGGCGGAGCAGATACTTGTTGTCCGCGATGGAATCCTGTACGACATGATCCAGCCGGATTTCCCGTATCGTATAATCTTTTTGCGGATAACCACTGCGTGCATAGTAGAGCGTCTGCTCTGTATAACGGCTTATTTTTTCCAGTTCAGCCAGCATTGCTCTCGTAACGTCGGAGCGGTTGTTTTCACACAGCAGATGAATGGCGGTGATCGGCGTCTTGATCTCATGGATCCATTGTTCAATATATTCCTGATATGCTTTCTGCGCCCGGTTTGCTTCCGCGATTTTTTCCAGCATGGAGGCTTCGGCCATTTTCAGAATCTGGTAATAAACCTGTTCTTCAGCTTTTTGGGGAACCGTCATCAGCTCCGGGATCAGATACCGTTCGTTCAGCTGCCCAGTCAGGGACAGCAGCTGCTTCAGACGTCTGTTCTGCAGGAAAAAAGTGACGGTCAGATAACAGACTACTGTAACGATCCAGAGGAATGCAAGAAACAGTATGCTCTGCAGGTGGCTGCCGCTTATGGCGAGAAACACGGATACGGCTAAGATCCCGCAAAAATGCAGTAAAAGAACTGGCAGCTGGTTTTTTATATATTGTGTTCCATTCACGAATCGTTCTCCTTCTTTCCTCTCAACGCAAATATCCTTTTAAATGAGATATCCCTGTCTTGGTATTGTTTTTATAAAATCCGTCAGCCCGAGCCGGACCAGTTTAGCACGGATACGTGTAATGTTTACACTTAAAGCATTGTCATCCACATATAAATGGTTATCCCATAAAAAATCAACAATATCATTACGGGGACAGATGGAGCCGGCATGGGTAAACAGATAGTAAAGGATTTTTAATTTCATTTGTGACTTGTTGGTATTCTTTTTCCCATTCTTGATCATTT
>CANTHI010000063.1 GCA_947653505.1 uncultured Eubacterium sp. | reverse complement strand
GCGAACCAGGTGGCGCGCCCGTCCGGTACCACAGACTGGATGCAGAATGCTTAGAACTTCTTGCATTCTGGAAAAGTCACAGGCAGACAGATCACCGCCTCCCGTCCGGCGTCCTCATAGCCAATACGCAACACTTTTATGTAAATTGTTGCATTTTCCACTTAAGTTCACGCCTATGTGACTGTTCCCTCTCACCTGCAAACCTTCTCCTGCGGCAGCCACCTGCGCAGCACTCTGGACACGTCCTCCATCTCAATCGGCTTCGACGCAAAATCATTCATTCCGGCTGCCAGAAACTCTTCCCGCACCCCCTGCACAGCGTCAGCTGTCAGCGCGATTACAGGCAGATGCTTATACTGCTCTCCTTCCAGTGCGCGGATTCGTCTGGCGGCCTCCACGCCGTCCATAACAGGCATAAAATGATCCATAAACACGAGATCGTAGTCCGTTTTCTGCACCATATCCAGCGCTTCCTGCCCGTTGGACGCAAGATCGATCTGCATTTCAAACGGTTCCAGCAGCGCCCTTGCGACCTCCTGATTGATTTCGTTGTCGTCGACGAGCAGGATGCGGGCATCCGGAGCGGTGAACGTAAAAACTTCTTCCTGTTCCGGTCCGGCTTCTCCGGTCTGCTGTTTTACCTCCGCAAAGCAGCCGATCGTATCCTCACTTTCGATGCCTGCCCACAGGGAAAAGTAAAAGCAGCTGCCTTTTCCATATTCGCTTTCGACGCACAACTCGCCGCCCATCATTTCCACCAGCTGTCTGGATATGGCAAGGCCGAGTCCGGTGCCTTCCTTGCCCTGGTTTTTCTTGATGTCTACCTGTGTAAAGGCGTCAAACAGCCGTTTTAAGTCTTCCTCGTGGATTCCCTGCCCCGTGTCTTTTACTGACAGGTACAGCTGTACTTTCTCTGTTTCCTTCCGGTTCAGCTTTACGGTGACGGTGACGGAACCCTCTTCGGTAAATTTGATCGCATTGTTCATAATGTTGATAATGACCTGACGGATGCGCAGGCCGTCGCCGTATAACAGCCGCGGGATGTTTTCGTCCACGTCCATCACCAGTTCTACCTGCTTTTCCCCGATTCTGGTCGCCCCGATCACCTGAATGTCCCGCAGCATCTGGGCAATGTCGAAGGTGTCTTCGGATATTTCGAATTTTCCGGCTTCGATTTTGGAAAAATCAAGCAGGTCGTTAATGAGCTTTAACAGGGCGTTTCCGGAGCTTTGGATATTAAGCAGGTATTTTTCGTCTTCCGGATCCCTTTTTTTCCGCAGAAGCACCTCTGTCAGACCTACAATCGCGTTCATCGGCGTACGGATCTCGTGGGACATGTTGGAGACGAACGCGGATTTAGCCTGATTGGCAGATTCTGCCTGGTCCTTGAGCTCTTTCATAATCTCCGCCTGCTCCCTGACCCGCTCTGTGTAGTGATAGCTGTCGGTAATATTGGTCAGTACGTACATTCTGCCATAGTATGTACTTTCCTTTTCGATCATATAGCTGCTGACCGCGTAAATATCCCGTTCTCTGACCAGCTTCTTTTTGTCCAGAATACACATATCCATCTCTTCCAGTATTTTTTCCGCCCTGCCCAGAGAAACACCGGTATAAATCTGCTGTGCCTTCTTATTATAATAAAGGACATTCTCATCAATATCCACGACGATAATGCCCTCGGCCAGCGCATCCATCGCCAGCTCTTTTGCAAGCGTGAGCGTATCGAAGATCCCGCCGTGAAAAATCAGGACGCTTAAAAGCACGGAGTCAATCAGGCAGGCCGGCAGCGTAATGTCATATCCTTTTGTAACGCCGCTTAAAAATATGATAAATCCGGCCATCGCGATCAGTACCATCAGAATCAGGTATAGAAACTGCTTTTTTTCCACTTCTTTTTTCGTCTGAATATAACGCAGCACACAGACCGCAATCATCAGGATGGCATAACAGAGCATCAGCATGCTGTGCAGAACGTAAAAAAAACCGTGTCCCAGTACCAGATGCGGGAAAAAGCCTTCGTCCGTATATCCGATGCTGCTGTAGTACAGCGTATGCTTTTCACAGGTCAGCACGAGCAGGACGACTGCCGCGTGGATCCCGACCAGTATGCTTTCCAACTGTCTGGGAATCTGCACCTTGCAGGTGTGCATGACAAAGAAAAACTGGCACAGCACGATAAACGGCTTGCCCAGATAGGAAAATTTTACTGCCATCAGCGCTTCCTTCATGCCAGACGCCTGCAGCTCCAGCAGATATCCCGCGAAATTGGTGCACAGCGCAATGATCAGAAACAAAAGATACTGCTGCTGTCTGGATGGCCTGCGTCCCACGACATAAAATGCCTCTGCCATCAATATGATAATTCCAAGATATTGTATGAAGATAAAAAGTGTATGCATAATCTTCCCCTTATGAATCTATTCTGCAACAGTTGCGGCAGGTCAGCTTTCCTGCTCTATTCTTTCGTTAAATTCCGCTACCGGCATCGGCTTTGCAAAATAATAGCCCTGTATCATATCGCAGCCCTGCTCCGCCAGAAATTCCACCTGTTCTTTTTTCTCAATCCCTTCTGCCACGGTCTTCATATGCAGCGCTTTCGCCAGACGTATCGTTTCTTTGACTACGATCTCCCCGCGCTGTTTTTTGTCCTCACCCCGGAAAAAGTCCATGTCCAGCTTTAATACGTCGATCGGCAGATCTTTTAAGGAATTTAACGACGAATACCCTGCCCCGAAATCATCCATCGAAATCTGAAATCCACACATTTTCAGCTCTTTTAAGATCTGCTGCAGCAGTTCCTTATTGCCGAAAAACGCGCTTTCTGTCAGCTCCAGCTCGATCAGGCCGTGCTCTGCCCCGTAGCTGTCTGTCAGATGACAGATATGCTCCGCCAGATCTTCTTTTACAAAATTTACCCTCGAAATATTGACCGATACCGGTATCTGCCTGCGGCCCTGAATCTTCCATTCCGACTGCAGCTTTGCAACCTCCAGGATCATATAATCATCCAGCTTTGTGATAAATCCGTTTTCTTCAAAGATCGGGATAAACCGGTCCGGCGTAATCAGCCCTTCTGTAGGAGAGATCCAGCGCACAAGCGCCTCCGCGCCTACGATCTTTTCTGTTACCGGGTGGTATTTGGGCTGCAGGTACAGACGAAATTCCCTGTTTAAAAGCGCCGCTTCCATCGTCTCTTCCACCCTATTTTTCCAGATCTGTTCCTGTAAAATCTGCTGGTCGAATACCCTGATATATTCACCCTCTTTGCCGCGCATCGTTCCTCTTGCCGCACTGGCAAAATGATAAATCTGGTCGATCTCAATCTGCTTACGCTGTCTGCCTTTCCAGTTGACTGCCGGACGCAGGATATAAATACCCGCACAAAAAGACATAACTTTATCCTTTTTAATACCCGTCAGCTCTACGAGCATTTTTTTCAGCCGCTTTTCACACTGCTCCTGCGTACCACAGCGCAGCAGCAGGCCGAAATCTGCTTTTGCAAATCTGGCAAACGTCTCGCCCCTGTTCATGCAGATGCGCAAAAATCCGTCAATCTTTTTTAACAGCACTTCTCCTTCCCTGCTTCCATAGCAGGCGCAGTAATCCTGATACCGGATCATGTGCAGATTGACGACCGCATAGGTCTGCCTGGCATTCCACAGCTGGCACAATATTTTTTTGCTGCGCTCCAGAAAATAATCCCAGTTTTTGCCGCCAGTCACCGGATCCTCATTCAGTAAATGGATCATCCGTTTCTGCATCCGGATCGAAGATAAGACATTCAGAAATAGCAAAAACGCCGGTATGGACAACAGCACCAGCTCTGCCAGCACCGCCACATTCATATAAAATGCGTGTTTCTGCAGAATCGTCATCGAATCCCTGTAGTACAGCCGGTATCCGTGCAGCCGCAAAGGCACTTCCACCCAGTAAAACGTATGCACCAGCGGCTGCTCCAGCCACCGCTCATCCACATAACTGCTTCCCAGCGCATCAAAGCTGCGTCTGATCAGCTCCTCCATAGAAATCAGGAGCATCTGGTCCCCTTCGATACTCCCGGACTCCAGATCAGGCATCACAAGGTGCGGCTCCAGCAGCTCCAGTTCCTCAGCCCGCTTAAAATCCGGCGCCGTGTTTCCATAGCATTTTAAAATCTGATATTTTTCATCAGTAATACAGATATCATTTTCCTCACCCAGATATTCCCGCAAAAAAGCCACCGTATCAAAAAGATTCCGGTTCTCCATATTTTTTTCGACCATCTGTCCCAGATGTCTGGCGCCTTCCTGAATATCCGCGATCTTCGCGTCCAGAAACAGCCCCTGAAAAGCAGCTACAGACGTCAGCACCATGCCCGCGCAGCTCCCCATAAATATTACAATTAACGCAACAGAAGGCCAGATACTTTTTTTATAACAGCGTCTGGTCTTTTGTCTTTTCCGTCTTTTCATTTTTATCTCCCAAAATGAAACCGGACAATTCCCTGTATCATCCGGTTTCTGATTTCCTCTTCCACCATCCGGCCAGCTCTTAATATCATCCGGTTTTTCTATTCCCCTGGAGCATATCCACACAGTTATTCCGTCTCATCCAGCTTCTCAAATTCCCTGCGGCTGCGCCTTGCCGGAAGCCGCCACATTCCCGGTGCAAACAGGACCAGTACCGGAAACAGCTCCAGACGTCCGACCAGCATATCGAACATCAGCACAAGCTTTGAAAATACGCTGAATCCGCCAAAATTTCCGGACGGACCGACGGCGCCAAGCCCCGGCCCGATATTGTTCAGCGTCGCCAGTACAGCTGTAAAATTAGTCGTCATATCAAAATTATCCACGCTGATGAAAAGTACCGATCCAAGCACGATCAGGACATACACCGTCATATAGCACAGCGCGGTTTTTACGACATTTTCCGGCACTCTTCTGCCATTGATATGCACCTGCTGCACACTGCGCGGATGCATCATGCTCAGCAGCTCATTTTTCGCCGCACGCATGACAATCATCAGTCTCGATACTTTGAAGCCGCCTCCGGTGCTGCCCGCGCAGGCACCCATAAACATCAGCAGCACAAGAATCGTTTTGGATAATTCCGGCCATATATTATAATCCGCGGTGGCAAATCCGGTACTGCTGACAAGCGTCGCCACCTGAAACAGCGCCGTATGAAACGCTTCCGGCAGACTGTGAAATCCGCTTCGGATGTTAAACGCAATCACCGCCGCCGATGCAAAAACTATGATTAAAAAGCATTTTACCTCCGCATTCTGCAAAAGCGCTTCCTTCGGCCTGCGGATTAAGAGCAGGTAGTATGTATTAAAGTTTAACGCGCACAGCAGCATAAATACGATAATAATGACCTGCACCGCATAGCTATACGAAGCGATACTGGAATTTACCAGCGCAAAGCCGCCGGTCCCGACCGTCGAAAAAGACAGCGCCAGCGCTTCATACAAAGACATCCCCGCCAGCAGCAGCAATATCACCTGCACTACCGTGATAAACAGGTAAATTTTATACAGGATCAGCGCGGTCTGCCTGACCTTTGGCACCAGCTTGCCTACCGAAGGGCCCGGACTTTCCGCGCGCATCAGGTGCATATTGGAGCTTCCGGAAAGCGGCAGCACCGCCATAATAAATACAAGCACACCCATGCCGCCGCTCCAGTGGGTAAAGCAGCGCCAGAACGCCGTTGCGCGTGACAGCTCTTCCACGGAGGACAGCACGCTTGCGCCTGTCGTCGTAAATCCGGATATCGTATCGAACAATGCGTCAATATACGTGGCGTACTCTCCCGTCAGACGCATCGGCACAGCGCCTGCCATACTGAGCAGCACCCAGCTGAACGTAACTGCCACAAACCCTTCCCTGGAATAAAACACCTTGCTCTTTGGATGCCGCAGCCGCAGCGCCAGTCCGGCGCCAAAACAAAAAACCGCCGTCAGAATATAATAAAAGCCTGCCCGTTCCGCATAAAACGCCGCTACCGCCACCGGAGCAAGCAGAAAGACTCCTTCCACGCATAAGACCGTTCCCAGAATATATTGAATGACTGAAAAATTCATGCCCGTCCTCCTCATTTCGCCGCGTCTTCCGCCGCAGACACTGTCTGCGCGGACATACCAGACGCTTTATTTCAGCGCATCCCGGATATCATGCAGTCCGGTCTGTGTGGTAATCAGAATTACGGTGTCGCCCACGCGGATGACCGACTGGCCTTTTGCGATCGTCGTCTTTCCTTTGTGTGTGATACATCCAATAATCATGTTTTTCTTTAAATTCAGCTCTGCAAGCGGTACCCCGACGATCGGGGATACTTCGTTAATCACAAACTCCAGCGCCTCCACGCGGTTATCATTTAACCGGTAGATCGTTTCGATATTGCTCCCCGCCGAATTTTTCATCGCGCGGACATACCGGATAATATTGACAGCTGTAATATATTTCGGATAAATAATACTGCCCAGATCCAGCTTTTCAATAATGTCATCATAAGAAACGCGGTGAACTCTTGTAATCAGCTTCGCTTTTGTCAGGCTCTTCGCAAACAGCGTGAGCATGATATTTTCCTCATCAAAATTCGTATTTGCGACAAAAGTCTCTGTCTCCAGCAGTCCTTCTTCCAGAAGCACATTTTTTTCGGTCGCGTCTCCGCAGATAATCATGGCCTTTGGCAGCATTTCATTTAAAAAATCACACCGCGCGCTGTCCCGTTCGATAATCTTAACCTTAAGCCCCATCTGAAGCAGCTGCTTTGCCAGATAAATCGAAGTCCTGCCGCCGCCGATAATCATGGCGTCCCTGGCTGCCGCCGTCGGCTTGCCCAGCCTTTTGAAAAATTCAATCAGTTTCAGCTGCGTGCTTACAATCGTAATATCATCCTTTGCCTGCATCCGGAAGCTCCCGTCCGGTATAATCACCTGCTCGCCCCGCTCCACAATCGGGATCAGCACGTCGCACTTAAGCTTTCCCGGCAGCTCTTTGAGCTGCATCCCGCATAAAATACTGTCTTCTTCGACGCGGTATACGACAAGCTCCGCCCTGCTTTTAGCAAATGTATCCACCTTCTGGGCAAACGGAAACTTCAGCGTCCTGGCCATCTCCCTCGCCGCTGCCAGCTGTGGATTTATAATCATGGAAAGCCCCAGCTCTTCTTTGATATATGCGATCTCTTCACTGTATACCGGATTGCTGACCCGCGCAATCGTGTTGCAGCCGCCTGATTTTTTCGCGATCAGACAGCAAAGCAGATTCAGCTCATCGGAACCTGTCACAGCCACGATCAGATCCGCCTGATCCACACCTGCCTCTGACTGCACCTGAAAGCTGGCGCCGTTGCCAACAATCCCCAGCGCGTCGCAGGAGACAGACACGCTTTCCACCAGCTGCCCCCGCGTATCAATCACTGTAATATCGTGCCCCTCCGAACTTAACTGTTCTGCAAGCGCGGCGCCTACATTGCCGCAGCCTACAATAATAATTTTCATAATCCCATGCTCCTGTCTGCCTAAAGTAATTCAAAATGCTCCAACGCGTGATAAATGCCGTCTTCCCGCAGGGTATCCGTCACATAAGACGCCTGTTTTTTTGCCAGCGCACTGGCGTTTCCCATCGCGATACTAAAACCTGCCGCCGCAAACATCGGCAGATCGTTGGCGCTGTCGCCAAAAGCATACGTATCTGACACCGGAATATCCAAAAGCTCACAGATTTTTAAAATCCCGGTCCCTTTGGAGCATCCTTTCGGCACGACCTCCATCACCGGAATATCATGAATGAGCAGCTCATAATCCGCAGACAGCCGCCGCTTTACAAGCTCCAGATCCACATGCTCCGTCGTACACGAAAACTTACTGACCTCCCAGTTCTTTTCACTGCCCGTAAGCGGCACCAGATCACTGCCGATTTCCTCCCGCAGCTTCACAATATACGGATCCCCCTCAAAATCCTGCGGATCCGCATACAGCTGATAACGCCCTTCCATAATGACCGCGCTATGCTGCTCCTTTAAAAAATCAACGGTCCGCCTCACCAGCGCATGATCGAGCTTTTTATAAAATACGACCTGATCCTGAAACTCGACCATCGTCCCGCAGCCGCTGATAATCCCGTCAAATCCAATATCCAGAATCGCCGGATCCCGCACAAACGCACGGCTCCTTCCGGTGCATAAAAATGCGTAATTTCCCCGCTCCTGCGTCTTATGAATCCCTTCGACCGTACTTTGCGGAATAAAATTATCATGATCCAGAATCGTTCCGTCTATATCAAAAAAAACTGCTTTTTTCATTTATTTCCTTTCACCTGTCTTACAACATTACATACGTGAAACCTCCAGCATCTTCTGCTTAAGCTGGTTTTCCATATCTGTAAGCTCTGCCTCTGCCGCCCGCCGTTTTTCGCGGCCTTCGCTCTGAATCTTCATCACCTCGTCCAGCGTCGTGATCAGTGTTTCATTTGTATGCTTTAACGTCTCCAGATCCACAATCCCGCGCTCGGACTCCTTTGCGCTCTCCACGGTCGCCATCTTTAAGGCATCCGCGTTTTTCCGAAGCAGCGCGTTTGTCATATCCGTCACTTCCCGCTGGGCTCTTGCCGCCTGTGCGGAATGCTCCACGCCGATGGCAATCACCATCTGGCTCTTCCACAGCGGGATCGTGTTGACAATCGTAGACTGGATCTTTTCTGCCATCAGCGTATCGGCATTCTGAACCATACGGATCTGCGGCGCGGTCTGCACCGAGACGGTACGGGTCAGCTCCAGATCGTACAGCTTTTTTTCAAACCGGTCGCATAAATCCGCCAGATCCCTGGCAGCCTGCGCATCCTCCGGCAGCCCGCTGCGCTGTGCCTTCTGCTGGAGCTGTGTGAGCTCCTGCGTACGCACCTGCTGCAGCTTTTTCTTTCCCGCCAGAATGTACATCGTCAGCTCCTTGAAATACATCAGGTTCATCTCGTACATACGGTCCAGCACATCGATATCCTTCATCAGCTGAATCTGGTGATTTTCCAGTACTTTTACGATCTGGTTGACATTCGTTTCTACTTTATTATATTTTGTCCGCATCATGGACATTTTATTTTCGCCCTTTTTTAAAAAGCCTAAAAAACCTTTGGATTCTTCCTCAGCATCAAAGCTTTTCAGCTCGGTCACAAGGGAAGCGATCATATTCCCAACCTCGCCCATATCCTTTGTCCGGACATTATTCAGCGCACGCTCTGAAAAATCCGCCAGCTTTTTCTGTGTCCCGACGCCATAATGCAGCACGGCACCGGAGTTTCTAAGGTCGATCTGCTGCGCAAACGCATCCACCTGTTCGCGTTCCTCCTGTGTCAGCATCGTATCATTTAAAATCTCCTTTTGTTCCGGCGCTTTTGCCGGTTCTGGTTTTTCAGGCATCTCGTCAAATACGAGTGTCGGCGCTTTTGCCCTGAAATCTTCAAACTGGTCTGTCAATGTTTTTCCTCCTGTACTATAACTTAAAGTCTTTCTCTCCGGTCAGCCCTTCCTGTGCCATCATGGTCTTCATCACAGAAATATCTGAAGAAATATCCCATGCCGTATCCTCAAACAGGCCATCCAGCAGCTTTTCAAACGCAAGGTTGATTGTATCCATCGTTTCTTCTATCTCTTTTTTGGTCGCAGAGATATTTTCCCCCGCGATCTCCTGCCTGTCCAGATCGATATAAGCGTTTAACAGCTTCGTCGTCGTCGGCAGATAATAGTTCATAAACTTGTGCAGGTCGTCGGCGCTCTCCGGCATCTTTTCCACCTGCTCAAAAATCCGCCGTATAATAGACTCCAGTCTGGACAGCTTATAGCTCATCTTTTCCCCGCGTATTTTCTCACTACACTCATGTACCATACGAATATAGGCATTGCCCTCCTCCAGTATTTTCCTCGTCTGCGCATCGTAACGGTGTGAGCGGCCAGCATCCTTTTCATCCGGCCGGCCGCCTGCCGCAGCCTCCCGTTCCAGCTGCTCCTGCCGCGCCTGACGTTCCTGTTCCTGACGCTCCTGTTCTGCCCGCGCCTGCTCTGCTTCCAGATACTGCTGGTACACATCCTGCGTCAGCATAAACGTCGTCTGCTTCTGGTCCAGACGCCCCTGCGGAAACATATGCTTTTTCATCATTTTACGCAGATCCCGCAGCACTTCGTCCCTGCGCCGCCCGGTCTGTGCAGCCAGCTCCTCAATCGCGATATAACCTCTCGTCCCGATCAGTCTGGCATAGTGATAAAACCGGTTGACAAGCCCGATTTTATGACTCCCGCGGACGATATCCGTCACACCCAGAATCGTCAGCATACTAAAAACAACCGCAAAGACGACATATCCGGCACCCCCTTGTGCAAAAGTCAGAATCATCATAACAAGCGCCGTAATCCCAAAGCCGCTTGTCGCCAGAATCCCCCACGCCAGCTGCAGCGGTCCCAGAATCCGTCCAGCCGGATGCTTCGCGGCAGCCGCCGGAAGCATTTGATTCCCACCTGAAGGAGGGGATGGCCGGGCGCTTACCGTTTTATTTTTATAAATGGACGCATAATTGTTTTTCTTAAAGCTGTCTCTTTTATAATCATAGCTTCTATTATAACCTCTATGTACGCGCTCGTACTCTGCCTGCCCTTTTCTCGTATAAGTTGTCTTCGCATACTGGTGCGTCGGATTGCCGTACGTACCTTTTCCCGCCTCGACGCGCACCTGCTGCACGACACGGTTTACCGTATCCGACACATTCTGGCTCAGGCCGCTGTAGTCATTCCGGCTGATCGCATCCGCGACCGCATCCAGAATATCCCCGCCCGCACTGCAAATGTCTTTGATATCCATCAAACCACCCGTTCCTTTTATATTTGTCTGTAATTCACTGCCGTGAACCTGCTGACTGGTTATCTGCCATTATTATAAAAGAGACAGACAAATTCTGCAATAGGTATTTTCCCAGAGCGTGTTTGAAAAATCATTCCCGGTTACTATTCATGGCCTGGGGCATATAAGCGGAAAATTTAACAATTTACATAAAAATGCTATCTTTTGGCTAAACGGACGCTGGGAGAGGAACTTTGCCCCGCCTGCTGTGTCCGCTCCAGAATGCAGGAAGCCCTAACATGTGTAAACCAGAATAGCAGATATTGGCTTCTCAGACGCTGGATGAGGGAAGCGGCCCTGTTTCATTGTTCCGGTTTCCAGAATGTAAGAAGCTCTAAGTATTCTGCATCCAGTCTGTGGTACCGGACGGGCGCGCCACCTAATTCGCTCTGGCTGCCGCCAGCAGCTAAAGGTGCCGCTTCGGCTTCGCC
>CANTHI010000062.1 GCA_947653505.1 uncultured Eubacterium sp. | reverse complement strand
TGTCTGTGTAACCGTAAGACCAATCGGTGCGCATGGGGTTACGTTTCCTTCCATCTGTACTGTTCAGATACGGCGGACGGTACATACAGACGTATTGCGAAGGATCTTACAGACACTTCCTATACGGATACCGGTATACAGGATGGACAGGCCCGTTATTACAGGGTGTCAGCATCTGGCGCGGCAGGGGAAGGCATCCTGTGTCATGCGGTCAGCTATACGGCAGGCGGTATTTCCCTGAATACACGGACGTTAAAGCTGTGTGTGGGAGTGACAAAGCCGCTGGAAGCTTTCACGTTTCTGGAAAGTGAAGTGGAGTGGACGTCTGCGAATACAGAGGTTGCACAGGTAGATGAGCAGGGCAATGTGACAGGGATTGCTTATGGGACAACAAAGGTGACGGCAACAGCAGACGGGAAGAGTGCGTCTGCAGTGATATCGGTAACGCCTGGAAGCAGAAATGGCATTGATGTATCCAGATGGCAGGAAGATGTGGACTGGCGGCGTGTGAAAAACTCCGGTGTGGAGTTTGCTTTTTTGCGCATCAGCAACCATAATCTGGAGGATTATACATTCGAAACCAAGTATCAGAATGCGTCCGCAGTAGAGATGCCAATGGGTGTATACTGCTACAGCAGGGCAAAAACTGTGGAAGAGGCGCAGGAAGAGGCGCGTATTGTGCTGGAGATCTTAAACGGACGAAAACTGGATTATCCGATTGCGCTGGATCTGGAAGATGCCGTGCACAAGGCAAAGACTATGAAAAAAGAGACACTGCACCAGATGATCCATGCCTTTAAAGACATTGTGGAGGAAGCCGGTTATCAGTTTGTATTATACAGCTATCTTACGTTTTTAAACAATAATCTGGACCGTACAAAGCTGGATGGGATTGACCTGTGGATCGCGCGTTACCGGAATGTTTCGCTTGGCACCGGATACACGGGAGCGGGAACAGTCAGATACTGGCAGTATAACAGCGGACAGTACAACGGCTCCAATGCACAGGTGGACGGTATTACAAAGGAGACGGGCGAGCTTGTATCCGTGGATGTAAACGTGGAATATGACAGGGAATGACGGCCGCATAATAAAAAATATTCTGACTTAGGGGATAACCGATGGAAAATGCAAAATGTGACCAGCCGGTCGGAGTATTTGATTCCGGTATGGGTGGAATCAGCGTATTAAAAGAATTGTATAAGATTATGCCACAGGAAGATTATATTTATTTCGGCGATTCGAAAAATGCCCCGTATGGGACCAGACCGCTGGAAGAAATCCGCAGGCTGACGATTGAAAATGTGGAATTTTTACTGGAGCAGGGGGTAAAAGGCATTGTTGTTGCCTGCAATACGGCGACGGCAGCGGCTGTGCGCATTTTGCGCGGCATGTATCCGGACGTACCGTTAGTCGGTATCGAGCCGGCAATCAAGCCGGCGGCCCTGCAGCCGGGGCATCCGACGATACTGGTGATGGCCACGCCGATGACGATTCAGGGAGATAAGTACCGCAATCTGATGATGCGTTATGAGCAGAAAGCGGATATTATCGGACTGCCCTGTCCGGGACTTATGGAATTTGTTGAGACTGGCAATACGGAAGGGGCAGATCTGAAGGTATTTCTGGAAAATCTGCTGGCGCCGTATCTGAGAGAGATTGATTCGATTGTACTCGGGTGTACGCATTATCCGTTTGTGCGCAGGCTGATTCAGGAGATTGCCGGAGAGCGGGTCCGTATTTTTGATGGAGGAAGCGGTACGGCAAGGGAGATGCGCAGAAGGCTGGATGTGGCAGGCCTTTTGTCGTCGCGTACCGGAAACGGGACCGTGACGTTTGAAAATAGTCTGGCTGAAGAGGAAGAAATTGAATTAAGCAGAACATTATTCCAAAAAAATCTGCTTTAGTTTCGTATTATTAGTTATAAAAACAGGATCATCTGATAAAATTCTGAAAACAGGATTCTGAAAAAGGATTAGGAAAGGGATTGGAACGATGAATGCGAAACAACTGATCGCCAGCGGACTGGCAGTGCTGATGCTGGCAGGCGGCATTTTTGGAGCTTCTTTACAGACACAGGCGCATGTGCGCCAGGATACGCAGGTACTGGTACCGGATCTGCAGGGACCGGGATCAGATTTACGGGCAGGAATGCCGGATCTGCAGACGCAGTTTTATAAGGTTGAGGATCTCGCGTACCGTGCAGGGCAGTTTTCCTTAAAAAATATACAGGCAGATGAGTCGTACCAGTTGTCTGACAGCATCTGGGCAGACAGTGGGAGTGACTATTATTTCAGTCTGCTGAATACAGAAGAAAAAAAATTATATCTGAATCTGAAAAAACAGGCAGACCGCTATCTGACAGGGACGGAGAATTTCCAGATGACGGAAGTAAAACGGAACGGGGAGACCGTTCCGGTCTGTATTCTGCCGCTCACTTCTTTTGAAGGGCTTTCTGCTGCCCGGATGAAACGGGTATTTTACTGCTTTATGTTTGAAAATCCGCAGTATTATTTTATGCGCAATTCGGTCGTATACTCGGAAACTACCAGCATGATGACGGTGGGGCTGTATAAGCTGTTTTCCGATGGAGCTACGCGGGCGGAGTATACCCGCCAGTTCGCGCAGCAGCTGCAGATCTGGGAGGAACAGATACAGACGGCAGAGACGGTGGCGCAGAAGGAATCCCTGATTCATAAAATTGTCTGTGACGCGGTGGATTATAACGATATGATGGCAGTGGATGATCCGGATGACCGTCAGATGAGTCAGAGCTGCATCAGTGCGGTTTTGTTTGAGAGAAAAACGGTTTGTGCCGGATATGCGCAGCTGTTTGCGCTGCTGTGCGGCCGCGCAGGCATTACCTGTGTGACGGTAACAAGTCCGGGCCATGCGTGGAATAAGGTGCGTATGGGAAATATCTGGTATAATGTGGACTGTACATGGAATGACTGTCGTGGGGACGAGACATTTTTAAACGTTACGGATGAGCAGCTTCTGGCATCGGATACGCAGCTGCAGGAGCACGTTCCGTCAGAGGAATGGAAGGATCTTGTGCCAGCCTGTACCACGGCGTTTGATCCGGCGGCTGCAGACGGGCCGGATGCGCAGGCGAATGTGACTGCGCCGGAGGCGGTGACAGATCCCGTGACGCTGGACAATACGCAGGCTGGAAAGCTGGGAGTCAGCTTTGCGCCAGTGGAAGGCTGTGACGGATATACGGTACAGTATGCGTCAAACGGAGCCATGCTCCCCGCGGACAAAACAGATATTGAAACAGCTTCTTATGTGATTGAAGGACTGAAAAACGGGAAGGCTTATTATGTCAGGGTACGGCCTTACCGCTGGAACAGTAATGGAGAAAAGCTGTACGGGACTTTTTCGAAAAAGGTGAAGGAGACAGTTTTGTAATGGCGAGAAAAAAGAAAAAACAGGAGGTTATCCTGACGCCGGAGCAGCAGCGGGAAGCAGATTATCAGAAAGCGGTCAGACGGATGGAAGGCGCGGAGAAAATGCTGCAGCCGCAGGACCGCGTGCATATGTATAAAGAAGCGATACAGATGTTTGAGCAGCTGGGCGACTATGAAGACAGTGAAGTGCGCAAAAAGCGCTGCAAAAAACGTCTGCCGCTGGCGCGGCGGGAACATCGGGAAGAAGTCTATCAGACTGGTATGCAGATGAAGGCAGAGGCCGTATCCTCTGCAGATTATGATGCGGCGATCGCACAGTTCCGCCGTCTGCGCCGCGAATATAAAGATATTCAGGATCAGATCGAAGACTGCAGGCAGCGAAAGGAAAAAGCGCTGAAACAGGAGCGTATGCGCACGATCGGAAAAAGATTAGTAGCCGTTCTTGTATTTGCAGCTGTGGTCGGACTGGGTATCTTTTTGTGTTCCCCGCAGGCATTTTATCTGGAAGGCAGGCTGCTGATGGGGATGCACGATTACGAGCGTGCAAATACTGTATTTGCAAAAAGCAGAGGCTATAAAGATACAAAACAGCGTGTGCAGGAATGTAATTACCAGAGAGCCATGACCGCGGCAGAGGAAGGGAATTATAAAAAAGCAGTCAGTCTGCTGCATAAAAAAATGGGCGATTATAAAGACGCTCCGGAAAGAAAGGCGCAGTATGAAAAGAAACTGCTGGCACAGGCGAAGGTCGGTGACACGGTTACGTTTGGACAGGCGAAGTGGCTGGTGGCGGATCTTGTGGATGACCTTAAGAATCATGGCACGCAGCGAAAGCTGCTGCTGGTACGGAAAAAGCCGGTAAAGGCAAAGACCGTCTATCAGAATGCAGGAGAGAACGCGCAATGGCAAAGCTCTGTCATGCGCAGCTGGCTGAATGAGACGTTTTATCAAAATTGTTTTTCGTCGTATGAACAGGAATCCGTGCTGCCAACAACGGTGCAGACGCCCGCGAACCGTGTCTATGGTACCCCGGGCGGCGGGCAGACAACTGACCGTGTATTTTTGCTGGATGAAGCAGAAGCAGAGCGTTATCAGAGTCTGCTGCAGCTTGCGGATAATCAGAGAGCCTGGTGGCTGCGCACATCCGGCAGGGAACCGGACAGCGCGGTATTTGTGTCAGCGGATGGTACGACTATGCGGTACGGCTATGCGGCGGATTCCAAAGATCTGGGAGTGCGTCCGGCAGTCTGGGTGGAGGCTGGAGCTGCGTAGCGGGAGATATTGTTCAGAGAGGAGGTATTATAAAACTTGCATATGAATGTCAATATCAGGATAAGAAGACTTTGCACAGCGGTTATTATAGGAATGATCAGCACGTCAATTCTGGCAGGATGCGCATCCGAAAGCGGAAAAACGCCGCAGAATGCGCAGCAGGACGCAGAAAAAAATACAACACAGGATCAGAATGATGGTGATAATGGGATAAGTCCGGATACGTACCGTCCATCAGAGCTCGCGATAAAAAGTCAGGATACTTACGAAGACCCGGTGATGGGACTTACGTTTACGCTTCCAAAAACATTGCAGGAACAGATGGATAGCAGCCAGACAGCGATGCTCAGTGAGGCAGAAGCGTCCGAAGACGCCTCTGTCCTGCGGTATGCGTTTTACAGCTGGAACCGCATGACAAAAGAGCAGCAGGAAGCGGAGGTTCCGTCAAAAGGTGATGGCTATTATGAATGGGCAGACGGACTGGAGCGGATTGGCACACTTGGCGTCTATGATGCGGACGCGGGGAAGGATCTGGACAGTCTGACGAAATGCACAAAGCATAAAGAGCTTGGCAAAAGTGAAGACGGAGCTTATACGTATTATCTGAGTGTTAATCCGGATGCAGGGCAGACAGAAGCTGTGGAACAGATTACAGCAGAGATTACGAAGATGACGCCGCTGGAGCAGCTGGAAAGCGAAACAGACTTCACTGGCAGTCTGGGGGAATTTTCCCTGCAGGACATTACAGGAAAAACGTATACGCAGGAAATGTTTCAGGATGTTAAGCTTACGATGATCAATGTATTTACGACATGGTGTACGCCTTGTATCAATGAGATTCCGGATCTGGAAAAACTGCACAAAGAGATGGCGGATCAGGGAGTAAACATTGTGGGTATCGTGCTGGATGCTGTCGGCACGGAGGGAAGTCAGAAGGAAGAAATACTGGAAAAAGCAAAGCTGTTAGCGGAGCGTACGGGAGTGTCTTATCCGTTTCTGATACCGGACGCAGATACTTTCAATGGCAGACTGAGCGGGATTACCGCAGTACCGGAGACTTTTTTTGTGGATCACAACGGCAATATTACAGGCTCCACGTATTCAGGCAGTCATAGTCTGGAAGACTGGAAGTCGATTGTAAATGAGGAGCTGGACGCACTGACAGGAGGACCGTCATGAAAGGCCGTCCGGACTGGCGGGGAATCTGCGCGGCGGCTGCCGGACTTGCGATGATGGCCTATGGGATTTATCGTGGGGAAATGAAAGTCGTATTGGAAAAAGCAGTGAATATATGTCTGGAGTGTATTGGAATTGGATAAGAAGAAACAAACTGGTGAATGGCACCGCCATAGAATACAGGCGTTGTGGGCGCTGCTTACAAACAGCTATCTGACAGGATTTGTGCAGGGGAAAATTTATCGGGGAAAGCTGAAAAAGCTTTGTGTGCCGGGACTCAACTGCTATTCCTGTCCGGGAGCGCTCGGCTCCTGCCCGGTTGGGGCCATGCAGGCGGTTATTGGCAGCTGGAACTTTAAATTTGCGTTTTATGTGGCGGGCTTTCTGATGCTGACCGGAGCACTGCTTGGAAGATTTGCCTGTGGATGGCTGTGCCCGTTCGGACTGATTCAGGATCTGCTGCATAAAATACCGTTTCCAAAAAAAATTGGTACATTGAAAGGAGACAGGCTGCTGCGGAAGCTCAAGTATGTAGTCCTGCTGCTGTTTGTGATCCTGCTGCCGCTTTGCCTGACAGATGTGCTCGGACAGGGAGCGCCTTATTTCTGCAAGCTGATCTGTCCGGCGGGGACGCTGGAGGGCGGCATCCCGCTGGCGCTGCTGAACCAGTCCATGCACAGCGCACTGGGATGGCTGTATGTGTGGAAAAATGTGCTGCTGCTGATTACGGTCCTGCTGGCGGTCATTGTATACCGGCCGTTCTGCAAATACATATGTCCGCTTGGAGCAGTCTACTCTGTCTTTAATCCGGTCGCGGTATTCCGCTACCGCGTCGACATGGAACGGTGTACCGGATGCGGTGCCTGCAGAAACGTCTGCCAGATGCAGATTGATCCGGTGAAGGAAACGAACCATCCGGAATGCATTCACTGCGGACAATGTAAGAAGGCATGCGGACAGGGAGCCATTCGCTGACAGCAGGGAACTGACTTTGGATTTCTTAAGGAAAAAGACGGAAATGTAGTGGCAGGCAACCGGATTTATAAGAATAAAAAATGCGGCATTCAGGAAATCTGGCGGAAAGGAAAGCGTATTCTGGAGGTAGTTGTATAACTATGAGCAGCCTTTAGGCTGTAAATAGCAGCTAAGGAACTGTCCCAAAATAGATAAAAGGAGCGCTCTGCAATTGCAAAGCGCTCCTTTTATCATGATCATAAATGAAGCATTGCCTGAGGGGGTTCAGGCACTGGTTTAGCCTAACAGGGAAAGCACACCCTGGGTAGACTGGTTTGCCTGTGCAAGCATGGACTGGCCTGCCTGTGCGAGGATATTGTTCTTGCTGTATTCTACCATCTCAGACGCCATATCTGTATCACGGATACGGGATTCTGCAGAGGTTGTGTTTTCTACGACATTATCCAGATTGGCAATCGTATGTTCCAGACGGTTCTGAATCGCGCCGAGCGTACTTCTCTGGGCAGATACTTTTGAAATCGCATCCTGAATCGCGTCGATGGCATAAGTTGCACCGTTTCCGCTTGTATCGGACAGATCAAGCCCTTTGATGCCCAGATAAGCAGAATTCATGGTCTCAATATTTACCGAAATCTTATTCGTCATATCCGCGTCAGCACCGACATGAAGGTTAAAGCGCAGCGTATTTGCAACGTCTGCGGAGCCTGTTGTAATTTCAAAGACATTGGATGGCTCTGCGGCATCATCCCCGGCAGCAGCTGCAGCGTTTTCCAGTTCAGCTGCCTTTTCTGCGGTAATAATCGTAGCATCGTCCGCTACACTGAGAGAAGTAACATCCCCGGTATCAGGTGTAAATATTACAGTAGCTCCGGCAGCAACTAAAGCTTCTACATCAGTGGCAGCTTTATCCGCACCGACACCGCCTGCCTGTGTATGCGTTAAAGAAGCAGCAGTAGAGTATACAAGGTTGCCATCGCCTTTTTTGAAGATATTAATCGTATCTGTGCCGGCTGCGTCTGTTACCGTACCGACTTTGGTTGTAGGCGTCGCACCAGTTGTATTTGGTGGTGTCGCTGCGGCTGTCGCTGCGGCAGTAATTGCATCATTGATGGCTGTTTTTACGTTATCTTCCGTATCACCAATCGTATATGCCGTGCCGCTGATTGTTACTGTATCGCCTGCCTTATAATCTGCAGCGGTTTTTTCAGTCTTTTCATCAGCGGATCCATAAGTAACCTTTGCACTTTTGTTGACATCACCGATCTGGTTTGCTTTCAGCAGCTCATCCTTTGCAAGCTTATATGCTTCTTTTGCGGTGATCTCATCATCCGGCCTGGAAGCGGCATCGTAGAAAAGTGTTTCTCCTTTTGTATAAGCTTCTTTGATCTGCTCATCGGTCAGGGCTTCTGTGCCGCCTTTTGCATAGACTGGCTTATCCGTTGTAACGCTGTTGATCACGCCGTCAGCGGTTGTAGCAGTCACTGTAGCGCCGGCAACCGTAGCATTTTCAATGGTGATGGCAGCTGCACCGCCAGTTTCAGCTTCTGTAATGGTGATAACATCCGCAGCATCTGCAGAAACGACCCATTTATCGCCCAGATCATTCTGAATCGCGCTGACAACATCGCTGACCGCATTATACGTGGCCTGACCGTAAGTCACCCCGTTGACATCAATCGTATCGCCGCCTGTCCAGCCGTTCAGATCAATGGTGCTGGATGCCTGTGTACCGTCGATTTTGAAATCATTTTTTCCAACAGACTCTGACTGGCTGGCGCTGACACCTGCGGTTGTGTAAAGACCATCTTTCTGGTAAGCTTCCAGCAGCTTATCATCGGTCAGGGCTTCGGTACTGTCCTTTGCGTACAGAGTTGCATTGGCTTTTACACCTGTAATCGTGCCGTCAGCGGTTGTAGCAGTCACTGTAGCGCCGGCAACTGTAGCATTATCGATCGCGATGGCTGTAGCGCCGCCAATTTCAGCTTCTTTAATGGTGATGACATCTGCAGCATCCGCAGAAACAACCCATTTATCGCCCAGATCAGCCTGAATGGCATCGACAACGTCGCTGACCGCGTTATAAGCGGCCTGGCCATAGGTTACTCCGTTGACATCAACCGTATCACCACCCGTCCAGCCGCTCAGGTCGATGGTGCTGGACGCTTCGGTACCTTCGATCGTAAAGTCCTTGCCAGCTTCTGCAGCCGTCTGCTCTGCATCATCGACAATCTTATAAGACTTGCCGCCGATATTGACATTATCGCCAGCTTTCAGGACATCCATGACGAAAGTAGCTTTGCCATTTCCCTGATCGGTAAGCGTACCTTTCAGACCTGCATCGTGTGCGTTCATATGAACGGTTTTGGTTCCTGCATCGCCTTTGAGCAGATAGATTTCATTAAATTTGGTGGTCTCCGCGACACGGTCGATTTCTGTGGAAAGCTGGTTAATTTCTGCCTGAATGGCATCGCGGTCATTCTGGCTTTCCGTACCATTTGCAGCCTGTGTTGCAAGCTCATTCATACGCTGCAGCATGGAATGTACTTCTGTCAGGGCACCTTCTGCGGTCTGTACTGAAGAAACACCGTCCTGGGCGTTTGTAGACGCCTGTGTCAGTCCGCGTACCTGTCTGCGCATTTTTTCAGAAATCGTCAGTCCTGCCGCGTCATCTGCGGCACGGTTGATCCGATAGCCTGAAGAAAGCTTTTCTGTTGATTTGGCCTGCTGGCCCGTTGTAATACCGAACAGCCTGTTTGCGTTCATTGCCTGTAAGTTGTGTTGTACTACCATTGACATATAAGAATACCTCCTTGTGATATGTTTGTAGGGAATCCGTTCCCTATTATAATGACCTTGCGTCTGTCTTTCTGCCAGAGGCTGTCTGGTCAGGGCAGCGGCTGGAATCAGCTTTCCGGGTAAGATGCTCCCGCCTCAGAATAGAGACAATTTCTTTCTGCGCTTCTTTTGAGATTCCTTTCTCCGCATAATAGGACGATTTCTTTCTGCCGCGTGCACTGCTCCTTGCGATATTCATTTCCTTTGGCGCCTCTACGAGAACGTGGATATTGTTTGCAGACCCTCCGGAGAATACAACTTTTACTTCTGTGCCGATATCGATATAATCACCGGGTTTTAACGTAAGCTTTAGCATGTTCCAACCTCCCTGTTTCCTGATCGTCTGGCAGCAGCATCGCTTCGCAAGACTGCTACGGTCATTTTTGGTTTGAAATGCAACATTTTATTACAAATTGTTGCATTTCTGGTATCGTCGTCAGGAACAACAGTCATTGTACAAAGGAGGGTCAACACTTTATGGGAACAACACAGCCAATCAGAGAAGAAGATCAGGTTAAGGAGTTTACAAACTATTACAAAAATATCTGCCCATCGGCCAGAAATCAGGCACTGATTATATTTTCCTTAAATACGGCGCTGCGCATCAGCGATCTGCTGTCATTAAAATGGGAAGATATTTATGATTTTGAGACAGAACAGATAGTCAGACATCTGTACATTACGGAGCATAAGACGAAAAAACAGAGTATCATCGTATTAAATACAAGGATTCAGGAAGCACTGGAAGCTTATATGCAGGAACGCAGACCCGTCCGTCAGGAATATGTATTCAGCAAAAATACGACACATCAGGAGCCGCTCAACCGTACGCAGGCATACCGGATCATCCGCAAAGCCGCCGATGAAACGCTGCATCTGCCGAATATCAGCTGCCATTCCATGCGCAAGACATTTGGCTACCACGCATGGAAGCACGGAACGCCGCCCGCATTATTGATGGAAATCTATAACCATTCTTCGTATGCCTATACGAAAAGATATCTGGGGATCGATCAGGACGAACGGGATGCTGTGTTTCTGGAAGTCATGCTGTAAAGCAAAAGCAGAAAAATAAAAAATTATAAAAAGACACTAAAGTATTTCCGGATAGGGCCGATATATAAAGCGTAGATAAAAATGCAACAATTTGTAATAAATTGTTGCATTTTTTATAGTATGTGATAATTTTATGAAAAAAATAAGAAATATCTTGCTTTTTTATTCCTGAATGTGGTACAATTTAAAAATCAAAAACAAAGATCATTTAAAAGGTGCTTTCTTGGATTTATCCTTCACCATATACAATCAGAAAAGCAGGTAGCTGATACCTGCTTTTCGTATGTATGCGGGTGTGCCGGGGCAGAGTATGGGCGTGGCATTATAGGACTATTATAGGGATAAAGATTTAAAAACAACGCTAGAAATTAACGAAATAAACAGGCGAATATTTATGGGGCAAGAATTTGATGAATTCGGTTTGTCTAAAGATAAAAAATTCATGTGTTTAGATAGGAGTAATTGCGGAAATAGTAAAATCAATATTATTGACGGACAGTCTGGAAAAAGAGTATTTAAAATTGACGATGAAGATCAAACGAATTTAGCTCTGCCTAAAATGGACTTTGCGGAAGCAATATATACAAAGAACCCCGTGATGAAAGATATTGATTTTTCAGAGTTCCATTTAATATTTG
>CANTHI010000061.1 GCA_947653505.1 uncultured Eubacterium sp. | reverse complement strand
TTGCAGAGTTATCATTACTATTACTCATTCTTTAGCCCTCCATCTATTTTGAAACTTTTCAAAATAGATGGAGGGCTAAAGAATGAGTAATAGTAATGATAACTCTGCAATGCAGCGGATTGCAAAGTTAGTCGACGAAAACACCTTTATGGAAATTGGTTCGCTTGTTACTGCAAGAAGCACTGATTTCAATCTGGCGCAGACAGATACCCCTTCCGATGGTGTCATTACCGGACATGGTCTGATTGACGGGAATCTGGTTTTTGTCTACAGTCAGGATGCATCTGTGCTGGGTGGTACTGTCGGTGAGATGCATGCGAAGAAAATTGCGGGTGTGTATGATATGGCGGTGAAAATGGGCGCTCCTGTGATTGGTCTGATTGACTGTGCAGGGATCCGTCTGCAGGAGTCAGTCGATGCGCTGGAGGCGTTCGGCATGATTTACAGCAGACAGGCAAAAGCATCCGGTATCGTTCCGCAGATCAGTGCTGTATTTGGTACCTGCGGCGGCGGGCTTGCGGTAGTGCCTGCGCTGGGTGATTTTACGTATGCACAGGCAGATCAGGCAAAGATGTTTATTAATTCCCCGAATGCCATCGCAGGCAACCGGATTGACAAATGCGATACCTCCAAAGCCGCGTTCCAGAGCGCGGAGACTGGTACGATCGACGGTACCGGCACGGAAGATGAGATTCTTGCCAAAATCCGCCAGCTCGTATGCATTCTGCCTGCAAATAACGCCGAAGGCGGACGTGTGGATGAATGCATGGACGATTTAAACCGTGTCTGCCAGAATCTGGATACGATGAAGGGAGATCCGGGATATGTGCTGCGTGAGATTTCGGACCAGCATGTGTTTATTGAAGTAAAAGCAGATTATGCAAAGGAAATGACAGCCGGATTTATCAGATTAAACGGCATGACGGTTGGAGCAGTCGCAAATTGCACGGAGATTTATGACGCTGAAGGCAAAAAGACGGAAGAATTTGAAGCTGCGCTGTCTGCAAGAGGATGCAACAAAGCCGCGGAGTTTGTTACGTTTTGCGACGCGTTTGACATTCCGGTGATTACATTTACCAATGCGCAGGGGTTCCGTGCGACGATGTGTTCGGAGAAAAATCTCGCGAAAGCAGCCGGACGGCTGGTCAGTGCGTTTGCCAGCGCGACGGTTCCAAAGGTCAATCTGATTATGGACAAGGCTTATGGAAGCGCTTATACGATTATGAACTCCAAATCTCTTGGCGCGGATCTTGTCTATGCGTGGCCGGATGCGAAAACCGGCATGATGGACGCGAAGCTGGCGGCAAAGATTATGTATGCGGATGAGCCGGCTTCTGTAATGGAAGAAAAAGCTGCAGAATATGACGCGCTGCAGGGCAGTGTGCAGGCTGCAGCAGCCCGCGGGTATGTGGACCGCATCATCGGCTATGCGGATACGAGAAGGTATCTGATTGCGGCAGTTGAGATGCTGTATACCAAACGGGTGAACCAGCCGGACAAGAAACATGGTACAAAGTAGAAAGGTGACGGATATCATATGAAGAAAAAATTATGTCTGATCGTCAGTCTGTGTCTGCTTTTGCTTGGCCTTTCTGCCTGCGGGGAAGATCCGAAGAAAATGGATTATAACGGCAAGTCTTATGACGATCTTAAGTCTATGAGTGAGAATCTTGCTACCAGCCTGACGGAGTTTACGGATGCGCAGATTGACGAAGGGATTGCCTATTACGAGCAGTATGGCGATACGGTCATCGTAGGGCTGATGCAGCAGTGGAAGGAAATAAAGGGAGAAGTCGGTGATTTTGTAAAGCTTGGAGATCTGACGGTTGAAAAATCAGGCAAGACACTTACCACTTCACAGCTGATGGATTTTGCAGGGCGCGATCTGACGCTGACCTGTGTATACAATTATCTGGATATGCAGATTACAAGCGTAACGCTGGATGAAAATTTCTCTCTTGGAGAAAAAATGCAGAAGGCGGCCATGAATACGCTGATGGGTCTTGGAACCGTATTCCTCATTCTGATTCTGATCAGCCTGATTATTTATGGTTTTAAGGTAATCCCATATCTGGAAGAAAAGGCGAAGGCAAAGAATGCGCCGGCGCCTGATGCAGCGCCAGTACCGGCTCCAGTGCCAGTACCGGCTGTTCAGATGGAAGAGCCGCAGCAGGATGATACGGAGCTGATCGCGGTCATAGCGGCAGCCATCGCGGCTTTTGAAGGATCGGTAAGTGCGGACGGCTTTGTCGTACGCTCGATTAAGAGAAGAAAATAAAGATGATTTTAGTATATAAATAGGAGGAAATAAGATGAAAAGCTATACAATTACCGTAAATGGAAATGTTTATGATGTTACTGTGGAAGAGACAGGTGCATCACAGGCAGCGCCTGTGGCAGCAGCTCCGGCTCCAGGAGCAGCGGCTCCTGCGGCGGCTCCGAAGGCATCCGGCGCGGCAGGAAGCATCAAAATCGAAGCGGGCGCGGCAGGCAAGGTATTTAAGCTGGAGTCTGCGGTTGGCAAACAGGTGAAAAAAGGAGATCCGATTCTTGTACTGGAGATCATGAAAATGGAGACTCCGGTTGTCGCACCACAGGATGGCACCGTAGCAAGCATAGAAGTAGCTGTTGGTGATACGGTAGAATCAGGCGCTTTACTGGCTACCATGAATTAGTGAGCAGATAATATTAGGAGGACAGATATGCTTAGTTACGTTGGAGAGACAATGAGTAACCTCCTGCACCAGACAGCGTTTTTTAACCTGACATGGGGAAATTACCTGATGATTGTGGTTGCCTGCGTGTTTTTGTATCTTGCGATTGCAAAAGGCTATGAGCCGCTGCTGCTCGTGCCGATTGCGTTCGGGATGCTGCTTGTCAATATTTATCCGGATATTATGGCAAGTCCGGAGGAGACAAGCAATGGTGTTGGCGGATTATTGTATTATTTTTATACGCTGGATGAATGGTCGATCCTGCCGTCGCTGATTTTCTTAGGTGTCGGGGCGATGACAGACTTTGGGCCGTTAATAGCCAATCCGATCAGCTTTCTGATGGGTGCGGCGGCACAGTTTGGTATTTACATGGCTTATTTTATGGCGATCTTAATGGGCTTTAACGATAAGGCATCCGCGGCGATTTCCATTATCGGCGGTGCGGATGGCCCGACTTCCATTTTCCTTGCCGCAAAGCTCGGCCAGGCGGCGCTGATGGGGCCAATCGCGGTGGCGGCTTATTCTTATATGTCTCTGGTGCCGGTTATCCAGCCGCCGATTATGAAAGCCCTGACGACGAAAAAAGAGCGCCAGATCAAAATGAAAAATCTGCGTCCGGTGTCCAAGCTGGAGAAGATTTTGTTCCCGATCATTGTTACAATTATTGTCTGCTTACTGCTTCCGACAACTGCTCCGTTAGTAGGTATGCTGATGCTTGGCAACCTGTTCCGTGAGTCCGGTGTAGTAAGACAGCTGACAGATACCGCGTCTAATGCGCTGATGTACATTGTAGTCATTCTGCTCGGAACATCGGTCGGTGCATCTACCAGCGCGGAAGCGTTTTTAAATCTCAGTACGTTAAAGATCGTAGCGCTTGGACTGATTGCGTTCGCGTTCGGTACGGCAGCAGGCGTACTGCTTGGAAAGCTTCTTTGCGTGGTGACACATGGTAAGATCAATCCGCTTATCGGTTCTGCGGGCGTATCTGCGGTTCCGATGGCAGCGCGTGTATCCCAGAAGGTAGGCGCAGAGGAAGATCCGACGAACTTCTTACTGATGCACGCAATGGGGCCAAACGTTGCAGGCGTGATCGGTACGGCCGTAGCAGCCGGAACCTTTATGGCAATCTTTGGTATATAACAGGGAGGAATGAAAAAGATGGCAGAAGTTGCAAAAAAACCGTTAAAGATTACGGAAACTGTATTACGTGACGCGCACCAGTCTCTGATCGCTACGAGAATGACGACCGAGCAGATGCTCCCGATCGTTGACAAGATGGACAAGGCCGGTTTTCATGCGGTAGAATGCTGGGGCGGAGCTACATTTGACGCGTCCCTGCGTTTCTTAAAGGAAGATCCGTGGGACAGACTGCGTAAATTAAAAGCAGGATTTAAAAATACAAAGCTGCAGATGTTATTCCGCGGCCAGAATATACTGGGATACCGTCCTTATGCGGATGATGTGGTAGAATATTTCGTACAGAAATCCATTGCGAACGGCATTGATATTATCCGTATTTTTGACTGTCTGAATGATCTGCGCAATCTTCAGACGGCAGTGACGGCATGTAATAAGGAAAAAGGACATGCGCAGGTGGCGCTGTCTTATACGCTCGGAGACGCTTATACGCTGGAATACTGGACCGATATGGCAAAAAAAATCGAAGAAATGGGCGCGGATTCGATCTGTATCAAAGATATGGCCGGACTTTTGGTGCCGCAGGAAGCAGATACGCTCGTACGCGCGCTGAAAGCTGCTACAAGTCTTCCAATCGAGCTGCATACGCATTATACTTCCGGAGTGGCTTCGATGACATATATGAAAGCGGTAGAAGCCGGATGTGATATCGTGGATACGGCGATGTCTCCGTTTGCGCTCGGTACTTCACAGCCGGCGACCGAAGTTATGGTAGAAGCATTTAAGGGCTCTGCATATGATACCGGTCTGGATCAGAACCTGCTGGCAGAAATCGCTGATTATTTCCGCCCGATGCGTGAAGAAGCGCTGGAAAGCGGCCTGATGAACCCGAAGGTACTCGGTGTCAATATTAAGACACTGCTGTACCAGGTGCCGGGCGGTATGCTGTCCAACCTGATTTCCCAGTTAAAAGAGCAGGGGAAGGAAGATAAGTACGAGGAAGTGCTGGCAGAGGTACCGCGTGTGCGCAAGGATCTGGGCGAACCGCCTCTTGTTACGCCGTCTTCCCAGATCGTAGGCACACAGGCTGTATTTAATGTGCTGATGGGTGAGCGTTATAAAGTCGCTACAAAAGAAACAAAGGACGTGCTGCTTGGAAAATACGGGCAGACGGTAAAACCTTTTAATCCGGAGGTTGTGGACAAGGTACTTGGCGAAGACAAGAAAAATGCCATCACATGCCGTCCGGCAGACTTACTGGAGCCGGAGCTGTCCAAGATTGAAGCGGAAATGAAGCAGTGGAAGCAGCAGGATGAAGACGTACTGTCCTATGCGCTGTTCCCGCAGGTAGCTACCGAATTTTTCAAATACCGCGAGGCCCAGCAGAAGAAGGTAGATGCTTCTGTAGCTGATACGAAAAACGGAGCTTATCCGGTTTAGCTGGTTTTATGATGAAAAGGTGCTGTGAACAGCGTTTGCAGCGCCTTTTCTGAAGATGAAGGGATCCGTTAATATTTGGTTCAGGAGGTTTGTATGAAAAAGAAGACTCTGCTGCGCAGTATCATCTTTACTTTTTTATGCTGTATGATGATACTGGGATTTCAGACGAATGTAAAAGCAGAAACGGGGAATTACTATCTGAAAGTAAATAAAGGAACAAATGTAGTGACTGTCTATACACAGGATGACAAGCCTTATACCGCATTTGTATGCTCGGCCGGATATGCAACGCCGATCGGGACCTTTTATACAATGAATAAATATACCTGGTGGACGCTGGACGGGCCGAGTTACGGGCAGTACTGCACCAGAATCACCGGTTCCATATTGTTCCATTCCGTATGGTATTACCAGCAGAATAAAACGACGCAGTCTTACGTACAGTATAACAGGCTTGGTTCTCTGGCGTCCCACGGCTGTGTCCGCGTGACAACTGCAGCTGCAAAATGGATCTATGATAACTGTCCTTTGCGGACAAAAGTCATTATTTTTAACGGTGGCTCCGGAGACGATCCGCTTGGAAAGCCGTCGTCGATAAAAGTAAGCACAGCGGTACGGATGGGATGGGATCCGACCGATCCGGATCCGGACAATACATATGCAACCAAAAATACTACGCCAAAGATTGTCGTAAAGAGCACAAAGGCAACGGCGCAGTATAATGGAAAATTTATGCCGGTAGAGATGAAAGCATATGACTCTGCTGGCAATCAGCTGAGCAACGCATGGATCCGTACATCGGGTACGGTCAATACAAAAAAGATGGGGAGCTATCCGGTGACATATTCCCTGACGGACTCTTTCGGCAGGAATACATCTGTCACTGTGACCTATACGGTTGGTGACGCAAGCAAGGCGACGATCTCAGGCGTCCGCAAGGAAATCACAAAAGAATATAAGTCAACGGTGAATCTGCGTTCCAAAGTTACGGCAAAAAATTCAATGGGCACTGTACTGACTGACAAAATCGTAACCAAAGTACGCAAACCAGGCACAAAAGAATATAAAGGCGTCCGTGCGGAAAACTTAAAGCTGAACCACACCGGAACCTACCGGATTATGTATTATCTGAAAAATCCGACGAACAAGCTCGTAACGGAAGAATACATGAAGATCATCGTAAAAGACACGAAAAAACCGGTGATTTCCAGCAAGGACAAGTTTGAAACGATGAAGCTTGCCGCGGGCACTTCTTCCATAAATTATAAAAAGCTGATCTCCGGTGTTACGGCAAAGCTTGTATCCGGCAAAAACATGACGTCCAAAATCAGTATCAAGGTGACAGATCCGGACGGAAAAGTAAAGACCGTATCCCAGAACGGGTCGTATAAGCTGGGCGGGGCAGGGACCTATACAGTCAGATACTACTGCTCCAATCCAGAAAAAAGTCTGAAAACAGGCAAGTATCTTGTGGCGGAAAAGAAGAGAAAGCTTGTAGTGGCAGAAAAGAAGCCGGACCAGACGACAGAACCGACGGATCCGGAAGACCCAGGCGATCCGACGAATCCGGCAAACCCGACGGATCCGGCAAATCCAGCCGATCCGGCGAACCCGACAGATCCGACAAATCCGGTAAACCCGACGGATCCGGCAAATCCGGCGAATCCAACCGATCCGGCAAACCCGACGGATCCAGCGAATCCAACAAATCCGACGAATCCGGTAAATCCGGCAAACCCAACGGATCCAGCGAATCCAACAAACCCGACGGATCCGGCAAATCCGGTAAACCCAACGGATCCGACGAATCCAGCGAATCCGGCAAACCCGACGGATCCAGTGAATCCAACGAATCCGGCAAATCCGTCCCAGACTGTGCAGCCGGCGGCAGTGTCGGTTATGCATACGATTCTGGTACCGCCGGATGATACGAGAACGGCAGGTTCCATCGTACATCCGCTGGAAAACGTTTCGGTACAGACGATTACCAATATGTCTGACGGTACACAGCAGGTATCCCATACGACAGCAGGCATTCATTATAAAGTAACCTATCAGATGCATGCAGGTGTGGTGGAGACGGACCTGATGCTCAAAGAAGGTCTGGATCTGATGATTGCGGATACGGGTATCTACAGGATTACGTATACGTATACAGATGTACAGGGCAATGCCGCGCAGTATGTAAGGACCATTACCGTCGCTGCGGCATCCGCATCCGGAGTATAGGCAGATGTGATGGGGAATACGAATGAACTGACCAGCCGGCTGAACGAACGCTACAGCAGGATGAGCAAGGGGCAGAAGCTTCTGGCTGCCTATATTACGGATCATTATGATCAGGCGGTATTTCTGACAGCGGCAAAGCTGGGCGAGGTGGTCGGCGTCAGTGAGTCTACGGTTGTGCGCTTTGCCGCGCAGCTGGGTTATAAAGGATATCCGCAGTTTCAGAAAGCACTGGAGGAAATGGTGCGCACAAAGCTGGATTCGGTACAGCGGGTAGAGGTGGCATTTGGCAGAATCAGCCGTTCCAGAGTGCTCGAATCTGTGCTGAAGGCAGATATGGAAAAAATCAAAGGTACACTGGAAAAGATTGACCAGAATGCGTTTGATCTGGCCGTCGATACGATCTTAACAGCCAGACGAATTTATGTGATCGGCATCCGCAGCTGCGCACCGCTTGCGTCATTTCTGGCTTTTTACCTGAACTATCTGTCCGATCAGGTGATCCTGCTGCATACAAACAGCTCCAGTGAATTGTTTGAACAGATGCTGCGCATTGGGAAAGAAGACGTGATTATCGGCATCAGCTTTCCCAGATATTCCCTGCGGACGTTAAAGGCGCTGGAGTTTGCCAATAACCGGAGCGCAAAAGTGATTACGCTGACAGACAGCGTTCATTCGCCCATGAACCTGTATTCTTCCTGCAATCTGATTGCAGAAAGTGATATGGTCTCGCTCGTAGATTCCCTGGTGGCGCCGCTAAGCGTAATCAATGCCCTCATTGTGGCGCTATGCATGCGCAGGCAGGACGATGTGGCGGATACGCTTACGTCGTTAGAGCAGATCTGGGAAGATTACCAGGTGTATGAAAACGACGAGATAGACTACATTGACGACAAGCTGAAAATGCATTACGCACAGACGACAGATCTGGAGCAGTAAAATGGTTCGTAAAGGAGTTTGGTATGTCCGGACAGATTATCGTAGCGGGCGGCGGCGCGGCCGGAATGATGGCAGCGGCCGCAGCGGCACAGTCAGGCTGCAGTGTGCTGCTGCTGGAGCGGAATGAAAAGCTGGGGAAAAAGCTGTATCTGACAGGCAAGGGCCGCTGCAATGTGACCAATGCCTGTGATACGCAGGAGATTTTTTCGAAAATATTGCGGAATGAAAAGTTTATGTACAGCGCCATCTATACTTATGATAATTTTCAGGTCATGGATTTTTTTGAGAAATACAAAACACCGCTGAAAACCGAGCGGGGCGGCCGTGTATTTCCGGTATCGGACCATTCTTCCGATATCATCCGTGCACTGGAGCGTGCGCTGGAGCAGTCCCATGTGAAGATCCGGCTGCAGACCAGAATCGCGTCGGTCCGAAAAAAAGAAGACGGATTATTTGAAGTCCGCGATACACAGGGCAGGAGGTATTCTGCTGCAAAGGTCATACTGGCAACCGGAGGGATGTCTTATCCGGCGACCGGCTCCACAGGGGACGGATACGCGTTTGCGCAGCATTTCGGGCATACGCTTATAGAGCCGCATCCAAGCCTGACCGCCATGAATACAGAAGAAGATTATATACCGCAGCTGCAGGGACTTACGCTGAAAAATGTACGTGCCCGTATTTATGATGGGTCAAAAGTACTGTATGATGATTTTGGCGAGCTTTTGTTTACCCATTTCGGGGTCAGCGGACCGTTGATGCTGCGTGCAAGCGCTGTGGTAAACGACCGGCTGCGGCAGGGGCCGCTGCGGTTAACGGTTGATTTAAAGCCTGCCCTGACAAAAGAACAGCTGGACCAGCGGATTGTGCGCGATTTGAAAGAAGCGCAGAACAGACAGCTGAAAAACGCGCTCGGTCATCTGCTGCCGGCAAAGATGATCCCGGTGATCATTGCGCTAAGCGGGATAGAGCCGGAGCGCAGGGTCAATGAAATTACAAGAGGAGAGCGCGCACAGCTGCTGGAATGTCTGAAAAGCTTTCCGGCGAAGCTGACAGGTCTGCGGGATTTTCACGAAGCGGTCATTACAAGGGGCGGCGTGCATGTAAAGGAAATTGATCCGTCCACAATGGAGTCAAAGCTGACAAAAGGACTGTATTTTGCGGGAGAGATGATAGACGTGGACGCCCTGACCGGAGGCTACAACCTGCAGATCGCGTGGTCGAGCGGGTATCTGGCCGGAATGAGCGCGGGTCTTGCGCTGCAGGAAGACAGAAAAAAGTAAAATAAGAAAGGAGCACATAGCATGGGTTTTAACATCGCAATAGACGGGCCGTCCGGAGCGGGAAAAAGTACCATTGCCAAACGGCTTGCAGATGAGTTATCATTTGTATACGTAGACACAGGCGCCATGTATCGTGCGATGGCGCTGTATTTTCTACGGGCTAAGATCGATCCGCAGGATGAACAGGCGATTGCGGCTGCATGTGCAAAGATTGATATTACGATCGCTTATGAGGATGGCGTCCAGTGCGTGATTTTAAATGGGGAAAATGTCAATGCCTATATCCGCGATGAAAAAGTAGGCATTCTGGCATCCGCGACAAGCGTTTATCCGGATGTGCGCGCCAAGCTGACCGCCCTTCAGCAGAAGCTGGCACAGACGAGCAATGTTATTATGGACGGCCGTGATATTGGCACCTGCGTGCTGCCGGACGCACAGGTCAAAATTTATCTGACCGCTTCGGTGTCTGCGCGCGCCAGAAGAAGATATGACGAGCTGGTAAAAAAAGGCGCGCAGGCAGATGGCGGACAGCCTGATTATGCGCAGATCGAAGCGGATATGAAGGAACGCGATTACCGTGACATGCACAGGCAGATCGCACCGTTACGGCAGGCAGACGATGCCGTTGTGATTGACACCTCCGATATGGATATCGGACAGGTGCTTGCCGCGATACGCGGTATTTATGAAAAAGCGGTTTTGAAAGGAAAAGAATGAACATTACAGTAGCAAAAAGTGCCGGATTTTGTTTTGGTGTGAGACGGGCGGTTAATAAAGTCTATGAACAGGCCGATATAAAAAACGGGCCTATTTACACTTACGGACCGATCATCCATAACGAAGAGGTTGTCAGAGATCTGAAAGAGCGGGGCGTTCTGGTGATTGAAGACATAGACGCGCTGACAGACGGACAGAAAAGCAAAGGCGGGACTGTCATCATCCGTTCCCACGGAGTGGCGAAGGAAGTCTATGAAAGACTGCGGCAGGCCGGCTTTGAGATCGAGGACGCAACCTGTCCGTTTGTCTTAAAAATTCACCAGATCGTGGAAGAATTTTCAAACAGCGGTTATGATATTGTGATTATCGGCAACAGCTTACATCCAGAAGTGGAAGGGATCCGGGGGTGGTGTGACCCGAAGCATACGACTGTGATTGCAGACGAAAAGGAAGCAGAAAATTTCAGGCCAGAATCAGGCACAAAAGTGTGTATTGTGGCACAAACGACTTTTAATTACAAGAAATTGCAAGAATTAGTTGAAATTATTCAAAAAAAAGGTTATATTAGAGATATACGTGTATTGAATACAATTTGTAACGCTACAGAAGAACGGCAGAATGAAGCAGCAAGCCTGGCAGAAACTTCCGATATAATGATTGTCATTGGAGGAAGGAGCAGTTCGAATACGCAGAAACTGTATGAGATATGCAAAGAAGAATGTGCAAATACTTACTATATACAGACCGTAGCAGATTTACATTTATCTGAAACTGGTCACATTGATAACGTAGGTATTACCGCAGGGGCTTCCACCCCAAAGAAAATTATTGAGGAGGTTCAAAAACATGTCGGAATTAAGTTTTGAACAAATGCTGGAAGATTCATTAAAAACAATACGGAATGGAGAGGTTGTCGAAGGCACGGTTATTGATGTGCCATTGCTATTTGAATCTGGCTTTGAAAGTTTATGTGATGGGGTAT
>CANTHI010000060.1 GCA_947653505.1 uncultured Eubacterium sp. | reverse complement strand
ATTTTAATGAGAGTATATATAAGGAAAACAATACATCAAAATTAAAGTTCATTTCTTATCCAGGAGTATCTGCCCCGATTTGCCAGGCTGCAAAAATGAACTTTAATTTTGATGTATTGTTTTCCTTATATATACTCTCATTAAAATAAAATAACGGATTTGCACTTAATATCAAAGAATTAATCTCATCTAATATTTTATCCCTGAGCACTTCAGGATTTTTCGTGTTGTACTTATCCTGCAAATATTCCGTGATCGTATGGCCGGCAAAATCTGCAAATGCACTGTTTATAAAAAAATCTGTCACAAGACGGGCAATTTCACTCTCATTCTCTTCCAGCCAGGTCTTTTCATTACGGAGGAACATACGCATAAACTGATCAAACATACCTTTCACATGGATTGCTGCAATTTTTTTATCCAGAGTTTCCTTTAAGTCTGAAATGGTGATCAATGGCGTATTAAAAGCATTCCCGGCCTTAGATGTCTGCTGCCCTGCCAAATCCAGTCTGTTTGCACTGAAAGTACTAATCAGGTTACTGACAACCTTTTGCAATTTTATATAATACTCACTGCTGATACTTTCCAGCTGTTCATAAAAAATGTCCAAAACCGTATGCAGCTTTTGATAAATTCCGGTAGCTTCCCCTGCAACTTTTTTATCTATTTCATTTCTTGGGCCAAGAAAAATCTTGTATTTCTCATGCTCTATTGTGCACTCCTCATAATACTCAAACCGCTTCGAATGCGCTCTTTTGTAATCCAGAAAATCATTTCTTGCCCGCACATAATTTTCCCGGACTTCTTTTGATTCATGTAAACACTGCTCCCACTCTACTTTATTTATTTCGTTCCATCCTTTTACAACATTTAAAAGATTGTTACTTTCCGCAGCGCTGAACAAACGGTATGCATAAATCGGGCCTTTTTCTATATCGCAGATCACATTCACCAGTTCTGTCCGGATCCGTTGAATCAAAGACTGTTTATTCTCTGGCGCTGTCATACTCCTGGCATTTTCTTCTGCCCTGCCCAGTTTATGTGCAGTCTGTCCGGTATACCATTTTGTAAACTCTGCGTCTCCTTCCCAGACATCTTTCCAGCTATCCGGATAGACATCGTAAGTATCCTCAATCCCACTCTTCATCTCTTCTTTTAAAAATTCATAAGCTTCATCCAGATCTTTCGCACCTTTCGCAACAGCCGAGATCATAAATTCTTCCACTTCTGCCTGCGTAGGAACATTGTTCTGAACGGATTCAAACCGCCCAAACAATCCTGATGCGAGGTAAGTATTAATTTCCCTAAGCGGGATACTGGTACAGGAGGCTCCGATCGCACAATATGCCATTTCAGCTCCAATCGTCTTTTTTTCATCTGCCTCAGATGTCATATGCACGAAATTAGCCAGGTGCTGCTCAAATCCAAATTTTTCTGAATATGTAAGCATATCCAGAATATATTCTGCCGTAACATTCATCGCATACATATATGCATTTGGAATTACATTATTATCTTTATCCGTTGCACATATCAAATGGCACATATCGACTGGCGGCCGGTCCCACCTGACCGTCTTTTTATTCTGATATGTCTGTGTAAAACTTCCTCCATTCTGCTGGATTCTCATACAGTAATCCAATTCCTGCATTGCCGCATAACCATTTTTCGGAATATATTCACGCACATTTTTGACGCTGAATGGGATGTTGTCCAGGTTCACATCCGGAAGGAAAAAATAACCATAAATATTACCGCCCTGACTGTCTAAAACAGACCGTATCATATAACAAACATCCAAAAAACATCCAGAGCCCGTACCACCGCTTAAACCAGAAAAAATATGTACATTTATGTGGGGGCTTTTTAATCCCCGCTTTGCCTTTGCTAATTCCTGTTCTACTTTTGTCATGAAATCCTGGGATTTATCCATCATCAGAAGCCGCCCGACCTGCCGTATACCTCCGGCGCCGGCATCTGTTAATTTTACAGCCGAAATTTTATCATATTCCAGCCAGGATAATTCTTCCCTCTTCTTTAGGCTATTGACATTTTTTAGTATCTGCCTGATGTTCTGATTCCCGATCGGTAAAAACTCTGAAACACTCAGGGAAAGGATCTCATCAGCCCTTTTGGACTCTTCCAGCGATTCCCCCTTAAAATTACCTCCCAGGCTCTTGTTATCCGAATCCACCCCTATAAAGCGAATATGTGCATATTCCGGATTCACCCCGCCCGGATTATCCGGAATCAGCCGGTCATATACCTGCGTCTTAATCGTGCGGATGCAGTGTACCCCCGTACCGCCCAATCCAATCAGAAGCGTAGCTGTATTGGCTACCTGATCTGCCTGCTGCTTGGATGATACAATCCCTCCTCCTGTACTCAATAATAATTTTTCATAAACTGACATTTCTTTCGTCTCCTTTATCTTTTCGCTATATTCCTGACAGATCCGGCATTCCTTTTTGCCCGCCTTCTCCCGCCTGCTGCCCGCTGCTGCCTCATACGGCTTTCAAACTTAACTGCAAGATAATCCTTGCCGCCTTTTTTTGCATATATTTTTACGGTATTGGCACTGCCACTTTTCACTTTAATATCATTTGTCATTTTTTCCTGATAATATACCGGAACATTTGTTTTTAACCGCACACATTTTTCATTTTTCTGATCCACCGCATGAAAATAGGACTTCACATAACTGATACCGCCACCAATATTCCTGACCCGAAAAGCTGACAGTCGGCAGCGTCCACGACCTGGATTCTTTGACACCTGAATACGTTCTCCATCTACATAAGAAGTTACAGTAATCATCCCGCCAAACGGCCTTGTGATTGCGATCCGGAACATAATACCTGCAATAACCAGTCCGGCCAGAGCAAGAACACCCAGTCCGGTCATAGCCATAACCCCTACATTTCTAACTGTCACCATCAGCTCTATCCTGCAGAAAAGGCCGCCGGAATCTATTGCCTTTATGTCAAAGGATCCTTTCGTAAGACTGAAATGGTCCATCGTCAGTACCTTCCCGTCAAACTGGTAGTCCGTCCCTTCTGTATATGCACTGGATACGATCTGATAAACTAATGTATCATCCTGCTCATCTGTTGCCAGCTGCGTCAGATCTGTCTGAAGACGCCCTCCCTTTATTGGCCAGACATATACCGTCTGCTTTACCTTTTTTTCAACTGCCTGCGGCGGTGTATTAACTGGTTCTGGCTCTTCGGCCTGTTCCTGGTCTGACACCCGCAAAGGTCCAAGCTCTCTCGAAGTCCGCTTCAGGCCGTTTCCTTCCAGTGCCACCTTCATATAATAAACACCTTCTTCCAGCTGGCATTCTGCTTCAAAGCGCCCATTTGCAACAGGCATTTCTTCTTTTTTTAGTTCTTTGCCGTACGCATCCATTAAATGAAGGAATGCATGATATCCTTTGTACTCATCGTCTCTTTCCGCCACGAGATTTCCGGCTTTTAAAACTGCTTTTACCTGAAAGTTCTCATCTGCAGTAAACGCAGTTTTTTGCTGGTCTGTTTCTGCTGCAATACTCAGTCTGGAATTATAGATCATATCGACCCCAACACGGTTTCCTTTATCTCCTTTTATTGTAAGTATCCATTTCCCTGGTAATGCATCTGTTATCTTTAACAACGTAACAGAATTAGAAATTATTTTTTCGGCTTTTTGCATGCTTTTGTCCGGTTTTTGAAGCAGCGCATCATGAATCATGCCATCAATCACGATGTTTACTTCTTCCACACCGAAGCCAGGTACTTCAAATTCTGTCTTTAAGATACCGCTCTTTGGAAACTCGTCTTTTAAAATAGGAATGGCTGATGTCCCATAGATCAGACTATAAAAAGTACGGAAGACTTTCGCAAGGTCATTCGCCTGTTCCACTTCCTGCGGTTTTCCTCCCGTCGCATGTGATATCTGCTCCATCTCGCTGCTGTCTGCCTTCTGATTTGCATTCAGGCAAACCGTATAAATCCTGATATCCTGCTCTCTCGCCTGCTGGATCGCAGCGGCTTTCTGGTCAAGGGACTTCATCTGCTCTTCTTCCGTAGGCATCTCCGTATTGCCATCGCTTAAAAAGACAATAACCGAAGGCAAATCTTTATTTCCCTTTTCCGCAAGAAGATTGATTGCCTCCGTCAGCGCTTCACCAATATTTGTATACCCCATTTTGTCCGTAACTTCCGTAGACATTACAGAAGCAAGCAAATCTGTAACCTCCCTTTTTTCTTTATTGCCTGACACTGCCTGCGGCGCTTTTGATACCTCCACTTGATTGGAAAATACAATTCCGCCAAGATAATTTCCCCTCTCTGTCAGCAGATTTGTAAACTGCCGGACTGCTTCATACCGCAATCCCTCTGGATCTGTATAATTCATAGAATTACTCGCATCCAGAACAACCATCACATTAAAACAATTGCTGTCTGCTCTCATTTTTGCCGCGTAAGAAGTACTGCTATTTATGCAGATGCATAAAAGCACCAGTGATACAGCTGCAAGTACTTTTAACTTTTGTAAAAACCTTTTCATTAACTACCCACCTTGTCTTTTTTTCATGAACCATTAGAAACTGTCCCAAAGAAACTGTCCCAAAATAACTTACCATATTCCTTGTCTTTTTCTCCAATAACGCCGCTTAAAAAGCAGTGACATAGCCCGCTACAAGTGCCTCTTTGGGTATGCGCCTGATTTTTAAACTTACTCTGTTGCTCTGTACAAATTTGTTTGTACTTAAAACATAAACAACTATCTTATACGTCTATTATATACGAACTAATTTACCTTGTCCAGCATTTACAGCAATACTTTTATCTGAATATCTACCAGCGCTTCATTCCGGATACCCAGACACTGGAAAAAGACAGGGTGTAAATTCCCTCTGCTGCGAATCACAAAAAATCGCTGCAAAGCCTTTCATACAGGCATTTACAGCGATTTTGTATTCTTAAAGCTATCAAAAATAGGATCATCATTCACCCTATATAAGCAGCGTTACCCTTGCAGTTTTGTCTATAAACATCTCATCAGAAATTCGGATACTCCTTCATCTGCTCCCCATACTATCATGAATCTCCCTCAGAATCTGCGCCAGCGTTTCTACCCGCATCTGCCCGGGCGCCGATGCTTTTCCCGCCGCCCCAAAAGTTATCGCAGAGCCGGATAATTCCCCGCACAGCCGGCTGACCACCCCGTCGCTGCCCATAGACATCGTAACAACCGGACGATCCGCATAATTTGTACACATTTCTTCCGTCGCCGTAAGCAGCACGAACACATCTGCCCTGCACCGCGGCATAACAGCTATTTTTAAAATATCCGCATCCAGCCGCTGCATTGCGCACAGCCTGCGAATGATTTCTTCCTTCTCCGGCGTCTTTTCAAAATCGTGACTGGACGCAATCACTTTCACCCCGCATGCATGTGCGGTCTGCACCAGCCGGCTGACTGCCGCTTCACCAGAAAACAATTCCACATCCAGCAAATCCGCAAGCCCCGACTGTGCGACAGCTTCATTGAGTTCCAGATAATTTTCCAGTCTGATGTCTGCATTTCCGCCCTCTTTTTTCGTACGGAACGTAAATAAAAGCGGAGTTTCTCCCAGAACCTCCCGCAGCCTGCGTACTACTGTCAGAACTTTTCCGGCATCATTCCCATACGCATACCAGTCCGCACGCCACTCTGCAAGATCCGCCGGAAACTGCCGCAGCTGTTTCGCTTCTTTTAAAATCTCATCCTCTGTCACCCCCATAACAGGCACACAGATTTTGGGAATCCCTGCTCCGATTACAACATTTCTGACTGTAACATTTCTGTCTGCATGATCTTCACAGGCAGCATCCCCGCTCTCCCATTCCATCAGCCTGCGAATCAGCTCTTCACAAATAGCAGCACACGTTTTTCCATCTGTCTGAATGATCAGATCCGCGGCTGCTTCATATCTGGGTCTGCGCTGCTGCATCAGCTCTGAAATAAAAGCTGTGTTTTTTCGTCCTTCCAAAAGAGGACGGTCATTGCTGTCTTTGACACGTTCATAAATCGTCTCCGGACTGGCTGTCAGCAGTACGACCTTTCCGTTTTTTTTCATTTGAGTGACATTGCATTCCCGCATTGGTGTCCCTCCGCCGCAGGAGACGACGACATTTTTTTTATCCTGCAGTCCGCGCAAAAGCTCTGTCTCCAGATTCCGGAAATACTCTTCCCCATGCGTTTCGAATATTTCAGAAATACTCATACCTTCATTCTGCGCGATCCTCTGATCCATTTCTATTTTTTCCATCCCATAATGTCCGGTCAGGTAATCAGATATGGTTGATTTGCCGCTCCCCATAAATCCGATGAGGTAAATATTATAGGAAAATACACGCTTTGTCTGTGGTTTCATCTTTTTTTTCAGCCCCTTTTTATTTATTCCACTATCGTTCCCAGCTTACAGTCCTTTATCTGATTCCAGTATATTTTCACAAAATTTAAACAGCTCTGGTATATCATTGGATGCTGTCTCCCAGATGACACTTTCATCCATTTCCGTATATGCATGAGCCAGCCAGTTGCGCATTCCACGAATCATCCCCCATTGCATCCTTCCTTTCGTTTCTTCCCGAAACCCAGCAGATAATCCGTTTGCAAGCTCCCCAATCTGCAAAATACACATAGAAACTGCATTAAAATATGCTCTGTCCTGAATAAAAATACTATAATCTTTTCCAAACCGTTCTATAAATTCTGCAATGTCTCTGCAATATGCCCGAATATGCATCAAACGTTGTCTGTCACCTCTATTCATAAATCTGCCTCATTTCTGCTTTAACATTTTCTACAAACCACGGAGTACGCTTCAGCGTATTTTTTTGTTCCAGCGTCTGAGTGGTCACAAGGTCTATTTCCTTTCCTATTTCCCTGCACAAATCATTATAAAGCGCCCCCATATCAAACATTCCCTTTATTTTTGATCCGGTCCTGTCAATCAGAATATCCACATCACTGATATCAGTAGCTTCATCCCGCGCATAGGAGCCAAACAGATATACTGCACAAAGCTCATACTTTTCTGCCACAGGCACAATCCTGCGTGTCAGTTCTTCAATTGAATAGATCATACCTTACCTCCAGCTAATATCCTGCACTTCACCAGCTGCCGTTCCGTCATTCCTGCAATATTGAGGCCTGTAAAAATTTGTCAGACCACTTTACAGCATCTTACCATATTCCGCCGCTCCTGTCAAAAATCCAATCTCATGATCCGCAATATTCGCACAGCTGTTGCTTAGCCGGTCCAGCGTATTTAAAATCTTATAAAACGTCTTCGTAAGCTTTGGGCTGCACTTTCCCTTTTCCACCCGTTCGAGATGCGCTTTTCGCATATGCAGGCCAAGATCCAGCATCTTTTCTTTTTTCCTGCGTATCTTTTTTCTTTTATCCTGATCGCTGCCCAGAAGCATCTGAAATGCTTCTTTATACATTTCTCCAATTAAACCCAGGATCTGTTCCAGATCCCTTTGCGCTTCTTTTGACAAACCTTTTGACAAGTCTTTTGATGAATCCTTTGAAATAGCGGCATTCTTTTTTTTCTTTTCCTTTTTATCCGGCAAAAGTCCCAGAACCTCCTGACATAAAAAGGCTATCCGGTCGAAATCTCCCAGCAGATACAGCAGACCTGCCGCTTCCTTCGCCTGTTCTTCGCTCATGCTGCCTGCGGAAAACAGCTCTGATAAATACTCTGTCACCTGTTCATACAGTCCGCGTGCCTGTACGGTTCTCTCCTGCGTCCGGATGTACTGTTTTCTATCGGACGCCTTTACGAGCTCCTGCAAATCCTGCAGCAGTCCGTCCGCAGTCTCACCACAGTGAATGATTTCTTTTTCTACAAGACGCAGCGCCGCTGCCGGCTGCGCGGTCAGCTTCTGATCCAGATAAACCGGCTCCGATAGTGCCTGCGGCTCTTTTGCGCTCTCCCGTACAATGCCGGATACCAGCTTTACCATATAAGGCAGAAGCGGCGTCCAGATCAGGGTCATAATGAGATTAAACATCGTATGGGCATTGGCGATCTGTCTGGAGATGACTTCCACCTCTGGCCCTGCCGGAGACAGCATCCGTATGACTGCCGCGAAGGGCTGGATCAGCCAGATAAACAAAAGACAGCCGGACAGATTAAAAATACAGTGCGCCAGCGCTGTCCGCTTTGCATCCTTTGCCTGACCGACGCAGGCCAGCAGGGCTGTGATTGTCGTACCGACATTGTCTCCCAGCAGAATCGGTATCGCGCCTGCCAGCCCGATGATGCTTGTCACGCCATCGGAAAGCGGCTGCTCCGCAAAATTCTGCAGTACCGCGATCGTCGCGGAGCTGCTCTGTACCACGAGCGTCATAAAAGTACCGGTAAGCACACCCAGCACAGGCACATCCGCCACTTTTTCGATTAAATACAGAAAAAACGGACTGCCTGCCAGCGGCTTCATCACCCCGCCCATTGTCTCGATTCCCAAAAACAGCAGTCCAAATGCAAATACTGTCTGTCCGATATTTTTCACTTTTTCCGTTTTTGCCAGATAAGCCACAGCAAATCCCGCAAAGATAAACAGATAAATATAATCACTGATTTTAAACGCGATGATCTGGGCGGTCATCGTCGTACCGATATTCGCACCCAGTATAATGGATATCGACTGCGGCAGGCTCATCAGTCCCGCGCTTACAAATCCAATCGCCATTACGGTCGTCGCACTGCTGCTTTGCAGCACCGCCGTTGTCAGCGCTCCCGCAAGGACGCCCATTACCGGATTTTTTGTCAGCAGCTCCAGTATGCTTTTCATTTTTTCGCCAGCGGCTTTCTGCAGGCATTCGCTCATCATGTTCATGCCAAAAATAAATACTGCCAGGCCGCCGAGTAAACCGAATAGAATCTGCAAAGGTTCGTTCATACATCTGCTCCTTTTCTCTGTTCTGATCTGTTCCCGTATGTTCTGACAGTATTTTATTATACCCTGGTAAAATCCATGTTATCCAATTGTAAAGTTCATGTAAAATATAAACAGTTCCTTCTGGCTCCTGTTCACACTTAAGGCATGAATCAGAACTAATTCTGCGCTTCACCCCAGAAATTGTCTTTAAATACGATACTCCTGTATTTTTCAAACTGCAGCCAGCGGTTATAAAAATCTGCCGCTCCGTCTTTTGCAGTCATATCAAATTCACGAATAAACTGCCTGATCTCTTCCTGACTGTCCGCACGCACGCCGCAGCCCCTGCCGTTCACGACCGGATAGCCCTCGTACTCATAATCATTTACCGATACGATTCTTGTAATCTTACTGTTGCGGATGCTGACCGCCATATGCTCATGCAGGATAATCATGTCAAAATATGCCGGATAATGATAGCTTTCTCCTGTAACAGGAACCGTATCTCCGACCGTATAACGGACGTTATGCTTACTTTCCTTTGTAATCGTATCCAGAAACAGATTCAGGTAATATTCTTTAAAAATACCTGCTCCGGCTCTCAGATCCTTGTACCAGAACGTCGTCATCGTATCCCGCTCGCCCCTGCCTCTTGTGCTTTCCACCACACCGCAGGCAGATGTCATATGACTGACACGGTCGATAAAAATCAGCTCGCCCATCGTCTTATGTCTGCGAAACTCATCGACCGGAATATTTTCCGAAAGCACGATATCACAAAGTGCAATCTCATTTTTCTGCAGGGATACGGCCGGCAGATGCTTTCCGGTATTGACATCAATTTTATAGTGGATGCTGCTGACCATCGCCGGCATCTGCTTCGTACCGATTTTAATCAGGTAATCCTGCTCTGTATTCAGGCAGGCGTCATCCATCCATAAGATCGTCGCCGTGATCTTTTTGGACAGGGAAATGGACGCTTCTTTTATCAGAACACTGCCGCGGGAAATGTCGATCTCGCGGTCCAGCTGAATCGTTGCCGGCTGTCCTTTGCAGACTGTCTGCACCTTTCTGTCCCCGGTCAGAATTGATTGAATCCGTGCCCTCTGATGCCCCGGCAGCGCTTCAATTAAGTCTCCGGTCTTAAATTCCCCGGCTTCGATCTGGCCCTGAAATCCGCGAAATTCATGATTGGGACGGCAGACACGCTGCACCGGCATGTAGGCGCCCTCTTCCGTCGTCTTTACAGATGTATCAATATTTTCCAGATAAGTCAGCAGGTCTTCACCCTCGTACCAGAGCATATGCGGACTTTTTTTCGTGATGTTATCTCCTTCTGTCGCAGATACCGGAATGATCTTTACACTGTCCAGCGACAGCTCTGCAGCAAGCTCCTGAATCTGCGCTTCGATCTCATGGAACCGTTCGCTGCTGTATCCGGCCAGATCCATTTTGTTGACGGCAAATACAAAATACCGGATCCCCATCAGCGCACAGATTCTGGCGTGACGCCTTGTCTGCACGAGCACGCCCGCCTGCGCATCGATCAGAATGACTGCCAGATCCGCAAACGAAGCGCCGACCGCCATATTTCTCGTATATTCCTCATGCCCGGGCGTATCCGCCACAATAAAGCTGCGGTTGTCCGTCGTAAAATAACGGTACGCCACGTCAATCGTAATCCCCTGCTCCCGCTCTGCCATCAGCCCGTCCAGAAGCAGCGAATAATCAATCGCGCCTCCCCTGCTGCCCACCTTGCTGTCCAGCTCCAGCGCACGCTCCTGGTCTGCGTAAATGAGCTTGGCGTCATACAAAATATGTCCGATCAGCGTGGATTTCCCATCATCGACACTTCCGCATGTAATAAATTTTAATAACCCTTTCATTTAGAAATATCCCTCCCGCTTTCTTCTTTCCATGCTTCCGGCCGCTTCATGGTCAATCACCCTTGAAGTACGTTCGGATTCTACCGCGCTTAAAGTCTCTTCAATAATCGCATCCAGTGTATCTGCCTGCGACTCGCAGCCTCCCGTCAGCGGATAACAGCCAAGCGTACGGAACCGGACTTTTTTATATTCTATCTGTTCCCCGTCCCGCAGCTTCATGCGGTCATCGTCCACCATAATAATATTGCCGTCGCGATACACGACCGGACGCTCCTTTGCAAAATAAAGCGGTACGATTTCAATATTCTCCTGCTTAATATACTGCCAGATATCCTTTTCCGTCCAGTTGGAAATCGGAAAAACACGGATGCTTTCCCCCGGATGGATCATCGTATTAAACAGCTTCCACATCTCCGGACGCTGGTTTTTCGGATCCCATGCATGATTTTCATTCCGGAAAGAAAAAATCCGCTCCTTTGCCCTGGACTTTTCCTCATCGCGGCGCCCGCCTCCAAAAGCCGCAGTAAATCCATATTTATTCAGCGCCTGCTTAAGCGCCTGCGTCTTCATAATATCCGTATAAGCAGCGCCGTGATCAAATGGATTGATCCCTCTTGCAACACCGTCTTCATTTTCTTTCGCCAACATCCTCATCTCCTCCCAGCTTGCCGCCTTAAACACCT
>CANTHI010000059.1 GCA_947653505.1 uncultured Eubacterium sp. | reverse complement strand
AAGAATGTTAGAAGCTCTTAGTATTCTGCCCGATACACAGGCGGCGAAGCCGAAGAGGCACCTTTAGCTGCTGGCGGTAGCCAGAAGCGAACCAGGTGTCGCGCCCGTCCGGTACCACAGACTGGAAGCAGAATACTTAGAGCTTCTTACGGTCTGGAAACCGGAACAATGAAACAGGTCCGGTTCCCTCATCCAGCGTCCAGGAGGCCGTATACTGTTCTGTTTTATCCAGGTCAGGGCTTCTGCATTGTGGAATAGCATTCCCCGTTTTATCGGGCAAAGTCACAGGCAGACAGCTCAACGCCTCCCATCCGGCGTCCGCATAGCCAATACGCAACACTTTAATGTAAATTGTTGCATTTGCTCTTAGTCCGCACCTATGGGGCGCCGACACCAACACCCCCGCGCCTTCATCCGGCTGGTTGCTTTGTCCAGCCGATTGTGCTATACTTTCAGGGAAACAGCTGAACAAACCCCTGCTGTTCCTAAATTCAAAATTTCAAAAAAAGGTAATCTGTATATGGGGAGCAGAAAAAGCAGGAGGAAAAATCTGCATGAAGAAACATTCAGATCAGACAGGAAAAGTATATTTTGTAGGGGCCGGACCAACAGATCCGGGCCTTCTTACGATGAAAGGGCTCTGGGCGCTGCAGCATGCACAGACAGTTATTTACGATGCATTAACCGGGCCTGGCATTTACAGCCTGATTCCGCAGGATGCAGAAAAAATACCAGTAGGCAAGCGCGCCGGAAGGCATTCTGCCAGTCAGGAACAGATCAATGCTCTGATCCTTGCGCAGGCGCTGCAGGGCAGGCGTGTAGTACGCTTAAAAGGCGGGGATCCGTTTTTGTTTGGCAGGGGCGGAGAGGAGCTGGAGCTGCTTAAGGAGCATGGGATTCCTTATGAGATTGTACCCGGAGTTACATCTGCGCTGGCTGTTCCGGCGTATGCGGGGATTCCGGTGACATACCGCGGGATTGCATCGGGAGTGCATATACTGACCGGGCATAAAAAACAGGACGAGCCGCTGGATATTAATTTTAAAGCACTGGTTCAGGCTGGAGGTACATATGTATTTTTAATGGGGATGTCTGCCCTGCATGAGATTGCAGATGGATTCAGACAGGCAGGCATGCCACCGGATACGCCTGCCGCAGTCATTGCGCAGGGTACGGGTGCAGCGCAGCGCAGTGTGATTACTACGCTGGACGCGCTGGAAGAGAATACACGCCTGCAGAATCTGAAAACGCCTGCAGTAATTGTAATTGGAGAAACAGCTGCATTTGCCAGGCGTTTTTCATGGCGGGAGAATCTGCCGTTGTCCCGAAGCCGGATTGTGGTGACAAGGCCGGCTTCCCGCAGCGCAAAACTGGTACAGCGGCTGCAGGAGCTTGGAGCAGAGGTGCTTCCGGTGCCGGTGATACGTACGCAGATCAGAGACTGTGGCTGTCAGTTTCTTGAGATATTTCAAAGCATACAGGAGTATCAGTATCTGGTCTTTACTTCGGCAGCAGGCGTGGAGTATTTTTTTGAACTGCTGGAACAGCTGGAGCTGGATGTGCGCGGTATTGGTCCGGTAAAGCTGGCAGTGATCGGCAGCGCTACCGCAGAAGCGTTAAAAAAACGGGGACTCAAGCCGCAACTGATGCCGGCACATTACAACAGCGCGGCGCTTGGACAGCTGATTTACGAATCAGCTGCAGATGGAGACAGGGTGCTGCTGCTGCGCTCATCTATGGGCAGCGCGGAACTGGTTCCGATGATAAAGGGTGAAGATCGAAAGCGGCAGGACAGTTCCGGACAGATAAATATATGTGAACAGAAAAACAGTTCTGAACAGAAAAACAGTTCTGAACAGAAAAACAGTTCTGAACAGAAAAACAGTTTTGAACAGAAAAACAGTTTTGAACAGAAAAACAGCTCTGAACAGATAAATATATCCGGACAGATCAACGTATCAGAGCAGAAAAATATACAGAATGAGAAAAAGAAACAGATAACAGTCACGGATTTTGCGATCTATGACACCATTTATCTGTATGACACTCACGGAGTACATACTTACAGAGCATATACATCAGATGAGACACAACAGATGGATAAGGCGTATCAGAGTGGTGGGAATGCTGCTTTAGCAGCTTCTTTGTCCGGCTGGGCGGGTGATTCTGCCGGGAAAGGGGCAGATGCATACAGCGGAGCGGATCTGGTCTGTACAGATAGTGCATGGATGGGACATACGTCTGCAGATGGCGGGGTTACTATGGTTATGTTTACAAGTGCATCTACGGTACGAGGCTTCGTTCAGATGCTGGCAGGGGCAGATTATGCAAAGATCCGTGCAGTCTGTATCGGACAGATGACAGCGGCGCAGGCAGCTTATTATGGCATGCAGGTATATGTGGCCGCACAGGAAACGTTGGAAAGCATGGTGGAAACAGCCGTGCAGATACAGAAAGCGGTTACAGGCAGCCCAAAATAGGAAAAGAAAGACAGGAAAAAATATGGAACTAATAAAAAGACCAAGACGTCTGCGCATGCATCCGGTACTGCGCAGGATGGTGCGTGAGACACGGATGGATTGCGCTTCGCTCATATATCCGATGTTTCTTACAGAAGGCTGGAATAAAAAGGAAGCGATTCCGTCGATGCCGGGTCAGTACCGTTATAGTGTAGACCGTATGGGTGAAAAACTGATGCAGCTGCAGCAGGCAGGGGTATCCAGTGTGATGTTTTTTGGAATACCTGCTGTGAAAGACGAGACAGGCAGTGGTGCTTATGCTACAGACGGGATTATTCAGCGTGCGTTGCGACAGGCAAAGCAGGAGTTTCCGCAGATGTATTATATGACAGATCTTTGTATGTGTGAATATACGTCACATGGACATTGTGGTATTTTGTGCAATGGAGAGGTAGACAATGACAGGACGCTGGAGTATCTGGCACGGATTGCGGTATCACAGGCGCAGGCTGGCGCGGATCTGATTGCGCCGTCGGATATGATGGATGGCAGGGTAGCTGCGATACGAAAGGCACTGGATGCACAGGGATTTGTGGATGTGCCGGTGATGGCTTATTCGGTCAAATATGCGTCGGCGTTTTACGGGCCGTTCCGGGAAGCAGCGGATTCTGCTCCGGCGTGCGGAGACCGCAGGTCTTATCAGATGGATTATCATAACCGCAGGGAAGCGTTAAAGGAAGCTGCGCTGGATGTGGAAGAAGGCGCAGATATCGTTATGGTAAAGCCTGCGATGGCTTATGGGGATCTGATTCGTGAGATACGCGGTCTGGTACAGGTTCCGGTAGCGGCATACAGCGTCAGCGGCGAATATGCCATGATCAAGGCCGCGGCTGCCGCGGGATTGATGCAGGAGGAAGCCATTGTGATAGAGACAGCTGTTAGTGCGTACCGTGCCGGCGCGGATCTTTATATCAGCTATTTCGCACAGGAGCTGGCAGAATATATGAAGGAAGGAAAGCTTGGATAACATGATGACACGTTCCAGACAGCTATATGAAGAAGCAAAGCAGTATCTGCCGGGAGGGGTAAACTCCCCGGTGCGTGCGTTTGGTTCCATCGCGGATACGCCGCGTTTTATCAAAAAAGCGGACGGACCGTATCTGTGGGATGAAGACGGATGCCGGTATACGGATTACGTCGGTTCCTGGGGGCCGATGCTGTTAGGGCACAATCATCCGGAAATTTTAAAAAGTGTGATACAGGCATGCGGACGGGGACTCAGCTATGGAGCAGCGACAAAAATCGAAGTAGAGATGGCAAAACTGATCTGTGAGATGGTGCCCTCGGTAGAAATGATCCGTATGGTCAATTCCGGTACCGAAGCGGTTATGAGTGCGATCCGTACCGCCAGAGGATACACACACCGGGATAAAATTATAAAATTTGAAGGATGTTACCACGGACATGCAGACGGACTGCTCGTAAAAGCCGGTTCCGGCGCCCTGACACAGGGGATACCGGACAGCAGCGGTGTTCCAAAGGGCTGTACGCAGGATACGCTTCTGGCAGCATACAATGATCCGGAGTCCGTAAAGGCACATTTTGCCCGTGAAGGAGAGCAGATTGCGGCAGTGATCGTAGAACCGGTTGCCGCCAATATGGGCGTTGTTCTGCCACGGGATGGATTTTTGGAAAGCCTGCGCAGCATCTGCAGCCAGTATGGAGCACTGCTGATTTTCGACGAGGTCATTACAGGATTCCGTCTGAGTGCGGGCGGAGCGCAGAATGTATTTGGAGTGGAGCCTGATCTGACGGTTTTTGGCAAAATTATCGGTGCAGGAATGCCAGTCGGAGCATATGGGGGAAAGCGTTGTGTGATGGAAGTCGTAGCACCGCTGGGCAGCGTGTATCAGGCCGGGACCTTAAGCGGCAATCCGGTTGCGATGTCAGCCGGATATGCGATGCTGCAGATTTTAAATTCAGATCCGCAGATTTATGAAAAGCTGAACGCGGCAAGTGACAGCTTTTTTAAACAGCTGGAACATATCGTACGTAAAGCAGGATTCCCGTATCCGGTCAGCCATATTGGATCTTTGGGATGCCTGTTTTTTACAGATCATCCGGTCACAGACTATGCGGGCGCAAAGACGTCAGATACGGAGGCATACGCGGCTTACTGCCGTTATATGCTCCGTCACGGAATCTATCTGGCTCCGGCACAGTTTGAGGCGATGTTTTTATCCGCCGCACATACAGATGAGCTGCTGGCGGATACGCTGCAGATTGCAGAGGAGTACTTTCAGGGACTCCGCACGATAGGAGCTGATTGAAGCGGAAAATGAATCTGTTCACATGAAATGTCACATATTGACTATGTTTTTCAATAAAAAGTTTAATTTTAATGTAAATACAAGGACTGGAAACCAGAAATCATGAATTAAAATATGAAAGAAAAAGAAAATGAAAGAAAAAGGAGAATTATAAATGAAGGAAATTTTAAGCACACAAAATGCGCCACAGGCAATCGGACCATATTCACAGGGGATTGATACAGGCAGTCTGGTATTTCTTTCCGGTCAGATCCCGATCGATCCGTCCAAAGGAGACATTATGGCGAAAGAGATTGCAGGCCAGACCAGACAGGTTCTGGAAAATATAAAGGCGATTTTAGAATCGGGCGGATGCTGCATGGAGCAGGTGGTTAAAACAACGGTTTATCTGAAAGATATCGCAGATTTTGCGAAAATGAATGAAGTATATCAGGAATTTTTCTCCGAAGGCAGCTATCCGGCCAGATCGGCAGTACAGGTGGCGGCTCTGCCGAAGGATGCGCTGGTGGAAATAGAAGTCGTTGCGTTCAGGCAGCAGTAACGGCCTGCCGTAACAGTGCGGGTATCTGAACTGTTACGGCCTGCCTGATAGATACATAGGCAAAAGTCTGAAATAAAGATTGACCTCACACATCAATATAAAGTATAATAATTCCAATACTGAAAACTATACATAACGAATGAGTGGGGAAATAATTGTGAAACAGTTTTTTGGAATGAGTCAGAGCGGTGATCTTAAAGAAGCCGTACGCGGACTGGATTGTCCGCAGTTTATTATGCTGTTTTCAAATAGTGAACAGTTTGAGTCGCATGTGAAGACATTGCAGGGGATGTTTCCGAAAGTGCCCAGTATTGGATGTGCCGGAATGGGGTACAGTACGAAGGTGGTGGAAAAAGGTGTCAGTGTGATCGCTTTTTATGACGGGGCCAGCGCAGTGGTCAATGTGCTTGAGCAGGCATCCGTTATGCCGGTAAAATATATCCGGCGTCTGGAGGAGGATATTCAGGCGGTGCAGGCATCGGCTGATCATACGGTCTGCATTGATTTTTGTTCTGGAAATGACGCCTGTGTGCTGAACACATTTTACAGTGTCTTAAAACGGAAAGGTATTCCGCTTGTCGGAGGCACGGCAGAGGAAGGTAAAGTATCTGTCAATGGCAGGATGTATCAGGATGCGGCAGTTTATGCGCTGGTGAAAAATCTGAATGGGCGGGTAAAGGCTTACAAGGAAAATATTTACCATCAGAAAGGAAAAGAGCGTTTTGTAGCGTCTAAGACGGATAAGGCCAGTTATGTGATCGGCCAGCTGAATGGAAAACCAGCCAGACAGGTATATCAGGATCTGTTACATATTTCTGAGCAGCAGATTCAGTCGCAGACATTTCAGAATCCATTGGGAAAGATCAATGGAAATGATACGTGCATTATATCGATTAAAGAGGTAAATGGAAATGCATTAAGCTGTTACAGGCAGGTGAACGATTCGGATGTACTGATCCTGCTGGAGCTTGGAGATTATAAGTCGATTGTGAAGCAGACAGTACAAAACATCCGGAAAGAGTTTTCCAGAATCTCTGCGGTGTTTTCGGTGAATTGTCTGTTCCGGTATTTATTATTTAATGAAAATCATTACATGCAGGAATACCTGCAGGAAATGGCGGTCCTCGGGAACCACGCAGGTGTTGTAGGCTATGGGGAGCATTATAATAATCAGTTTGTGAACCAGTCGATGACATGCGTAGTATTTGAGTAAATGAAACAAAGGGAGGAAAGCCATATGCTGTTTGGAGCCAATAAGAAAAAAAAGCCGGTGGGCTTAGGTCTGGAACGCAGACAGGCAGTTTCCGCAAAAGAGAGACTGTATCCGGTTCTGCATGTAGCAGGCAGTGTGAAAGAGCGCCAGAGGGAAATTGTAGAAAAAGAAGTAGATGCTTTGCAGCAGCTGAGCAGAGTTAATGAATCCTTTAACGGAGTACTGGATGAATCTGAAAAATTTCATCAGAAGCTGGAAGATTTTGAGCAGATTTTTTCCAATATCGGACAGGTGTCAGAGCAGTTTCAGACGGTGAAAGAGGATATCAATGGTTCGGTCTCAACGGCACAGGATGAAGTGGAATCATTAAAAGAACAGACGGTACAGGTAGAGACGTATTTTGGAGAGATGGAGCAGACGTTTCAGGTTTTTCTGGATTCGATTAAGCAGATCAAATCCTGTACGAATCAGATCAAGGCGATTGCCGACCAGACCAATATCCTCGCGCTGAACGCGTCGATCGAAGCGGCACGGGCAGGAGAGCACGGAAAAGGGTTTGCGATTGTAGCCGTGGAAGTGAAAAGTCTTGCGGACCAGATTAAAGAGCTTGTATCCGCGGTGGATGACAGTATTACGGACGTAGAGAACGGTACGGACCGGCTGCATACAAGTATCGGAAATTCCCAGAATGCGCTGGATGAAAATATGGAAAAAGTAAATGATACTTATCAGATGTTTGATCATATTTCAGAGGCGGCGGAAGGTGCCACCGCGGTGCAGACTGAGATATCGAATGTAATCTCAGATTCCAGGGCGGCTTTGCAAAGTGTGCATGAGTTCTTTTTCCGCACGAAAAAGCAGTATGAGGAAGTAATAAGGAATATTGAACATGCAAACAGACTGGGAACGACGAAAAGCGCCATGTTTGAAGATATGGACAACATGCTGTCCCAGATTGCGCCTATGATCGAAGAGTTATAAAACCGCAGGATTCAGGAGGAAATATGGAGAAGGTTTTAATTGTAGTAGACATGCAGAATGATTTTGTGGACGGAGCGCTTGGAACGAAAGAGGCAGAGGCTGTTGTAGCGCGTGTGGTTCAAAAAATCATGCAGTCTGAGGGCAGGATTCTGGCGACAATGGATACGCATGAGCACGATTATCTGGAGACTGCCGAAGGAAAAAAGCTTCCGGTTCCTCATTGTATCCGGCAGACGGATGGATGGCAGCTGAATGCAAAGGTGCGGCAGGCATTGGAAGAAAAGGATTATGAGCTGATCGAAAAGGAAACGTTTGGCTGCGTCGGACTGGTGGAGAAAATCGGCAGGATGCTCCAGGAAAACAACGGGCTGGAAGCAGAGCTGATCGGACTTTGCACGGATATCTGTGTGGTATCGAACGCGCTGCTTTTAAAGGCGCATTTTCCACAGATGCGGATACAGGTGGATGCAGACTGCTGTGCGGGTGTAACGCCGAAAACGCATCAGGCGGCGCTGGAGACGATGAAGATGTGCCAGATTGACGTTGTGACCGGGCATTAAAATAATATAGAAACAAAACGAAATGAAACAAAAAGCTTCTGGCAGTGTCTGTGAGATCAGCCGGAAGCTTTTTTACAGTGGCATCCGGCATTTATCGCTGCCATGAATCTGGCCTGCAAAATCTGCTGGAGCATATGCGCAGGCTTGACGCAAAGCTGGACAGGGACTATGCGGAAGCTGTCCTGGAAGTTGCATTCAGGGCGAATATGCAGATGATAGAAGAATGGATGGGAGATGTCAGTATGAGTGAAGAATTACTGGAGATTATGAAACCAATGATTGAACCCCAGATACTGTTAAGAGAACAAAATGCCTTGGAAAAAGGGATAGAAAAAGGCATTCGGGGAGCTGTGGATATATTGCGGGATTTTGGCCACAGAGATGCTGAAATAAAAACGATCATTATGCAAAAATACAGTCTTACTGAAAAAGATGCCGGTGAGTATTTATAATCTGCTGAGGCATTTCCTTAAAAAATGGGGGAAAATATGATCAGATAGTCAGATTATAAAAAACGATACAAGATTTTAGCGGGTGTGCTGTTTTTCACGATGCATGTGGATGACAGCACACCCGTTTTTGGGTTATGTCTGTATGGCGGATGGAGGGATGTTTTTTTATTCTTTGTCGTCTGTTCAGGAAAATTTTATGGATATTTTTAGAAAAATTCATGATAATTTGGTGAATATTTAGCAGAGACTGGCATGTATATGGTATAATACTGTCAGAGTCTGAAAATTGGAGGAAGTAAACAATGGAGAAAATGGAAGAGGAAGACATTCTTGGGGATGAGCTGGCAGAAGGGCTGGGCACGCTGCTGGATACACCTGAGAAAGTCAGCCAGACAAGAAGATTTATGGACATGCTGGTAGGATACCGGGAACTGATGATGATGTATACGTGCGCGCTCAAAGAAGTGCAGACAAAGTTCGAGGTACTGGATACGGAATTTCGCGTCCGCTATCAGCGTAATCCGATCAGTTCCGTATCGACACGTTTAAAGCATACAAACAGTATTATGGAGAAGCTGGACCGCTACGGGTACCGTTTTTCTCTGGAAAATATAGAAACGTATATTAATGATGCCGCCGGCATCCGTGTGATCTGTTCTTACATTGATGATATTTACGGGATTGCGGATGCGCTGCTGCAGCAGGATGATCTGACGCTGCTGACGAGAAAGGATTATATTATCAATCCGAAGCCAAACGGATATCGCAGCCTGCATCTGATCGTAGAGGTACCGGTTTACTTTGCCGATTTTAAAAAACGTATGAAGGTGGAAGTGCAGATACGGACCATTGCTATGGACTTTTGGGCAAGTCTGGAGCATCAGCTAAAGTATAAGCAGAATATCTCCGATCAGCAGTCAATCGTAAAGCAGCTGAAAGAATGTGCGGATGTCATATCTTTAACAGACCAGAAAATGCTCGGCATCCGCCAGCAGATCGAGGCAGCTTCCGATGCCCCGACGGAAGAAGACATTCTGCTGGAAAAATTAAGCCGGATGGATATGAATATCGGATGAATCAGCCAGGCATCACATCTAGCAGCATCATGACAGCAAATCCGAGCACAATTCCCATAGTTGCAAAATACGGCTGGTTTTTCTGGTTTTGCTGGCATTCCGGAATCAGTTCGTGGACAGCCACCAGAATCATGGCACCTGCGGCAAACGAAAGCGCAAAAGGAAGGATGGCTTCTACATAGATTACAAGCAGAGCGCCGCATAATCCGGCAACCGGCTCCACGATACCGGAAGCCTGCCCGAAAAAGAAACTCTTTTTTCTGGAAAAGCCTTCCCGGCGCAGCGGAATCGATACGGCTGCTCCTTCAGGAAAATTCTGCAGGCCGATACCGGTCGCAATCGTGATGGCGCCCATCAGTTTCTCAGGGGTATAACCTGTCTGTAATGCACCAAAAGCGACACCGACCGCCAGCCCTTCCGGAATATTATGAAGGGTTATGGAAAGAATGAGAAGAATGATCCGGTTCATCCGTTCATCTGCTTTTTTCCGGTCCGGGTCCGTCCGGCTGCGTGCATAAGAGACAGCTTTATCAGACAGCCACATAAATGCGGCACCACATAAAAAGCCGGTGGTAGCTACCAGATAAGCCGGCAGCCCCTGACGTGCCTGTGCCTGCTCGATCGCTGGCTGGAGCAGGGACCAGAAGCTTGCGGCAATCATGACGCCGGAAGCAAAACCAAGCATCAGATTTAGCAGTCTGGTATTTGGAGATTTGAAAAATACGACAGTTGCTGCACCAAGCGCCGTAACAGACCAGGTGCCTATGGTAGCAGCAAGCGCCAGAAGAACGACAGGATACATAAAAAAGACCTCCTTTTATGTGAAAAGATGTTAAGAGACTGGTTGTTTCTTACGTTACTATCAGTATATTGTAAGAAACAGAAAAATGTGACAGAATATTTTCGAAAATAGATGCTATTATCTGATTTTTCCATGATAGAATCTAAAGGCAGGGGATGACAGAAATATGGAAACAGCGATGAAGATACTGATTGCAGAAGATGACAGGATTCTGGCAGAGGAAATCTGTCAGTTTCTGGCAAAATGGGGATATCAGGCAGATATAGTGCAGCAGTTTGAGGATGTTGCGTCTGTCTGCCTGGCCAGTCAGCCGCATCTGGTACTGATGGATATCAATCTGCCATATTATGATGGCTTTTACTGGTGCAGTAAAATACGGGAACAGTCCCAGGTGCCGGTAATCTATATCAGCAGCCGCAGTGATGATATGGATAAAATTATGGCAATCGCACAGGGTGGTGACGATTACGTGGAAAAACCGTTCCGTCTGGAGCTTTTAAAAGCCAAAATAGAAGCGATGCTGCGGCGGACGTATCAATACCAGACCCGTATGCGGACACTTCTCAAACCAGACCTTTACTTTGACCACGGCCAGTCTGTACTTGTATCCAAAGATAAAAAACTGGAGCTTACGAAATCCGAACAGCGGATTCTTAAAAAGCTGATGGAAAAAAGGCCATCTGTTGTCACCAGACAGGAACTGATGATGGAACTGTGGAGTACGGATGAATTTGTTTCAGATGGAACACTGACAACGATGGTAAGCCGGCTGCGCAGCAAGCTGAAAAGCTTTTGCGGGGATGAGCTGATCTTTACGAAAAAGGGGCAGGGGTATTTTATAGATGGTTCCCTGAATGAGTGAAGTTTACGAAATACGGAACCAGAATAGCATATGCTGGCTTCACGGATGCTGGAAGGCGTGCCACCATAGGCGTGAACTTAAGCGGAACATGCAACAATTTACATAAAAATGTTATTTTTTGGCTGCGCGGACGCTGGGAGAGGAAATTTGCCCCGTCTGCTGTGACCGCTCCAGAATGTAAGAAGCCCTAAGTATTCTGCATCCAGTCTGTGGTACCGGACGGGCGCGACACCT